>JAKLQB010000772.1 GCA_022013615.1 Desulfobacterales bacterium
GCAAATATCAAGGCCCTTGAAACCCTGGGATATGCAGAACATATATGCAATTACGTTGTGATTTTAGATAGTTGGTTTTATGGCAAGATATATGTAGTCGGAACTCCGTCAAATTTGGGGTTAATTTTAGAGCATATCACAATTTTAGCCGAAGCCTGGATACTCTCAATATATCTGAACTTCAGCGATATTTGGTTTTCTAATACATCTCACTCCAAGTGGGATTTAAACCAGCCTATGACGGCATAGAATCATAATGTGAATCTGAAAAATATGGTACCAAGTTGACCACTAAAGGGACAATCCGTTGGTTAAATAGGTTCGATGAGCGATTTCTAAAAGATTTTTCCGACACCGCTAACGCCTAAGAGGCGCTCGAAAATTACTGGGTCTTCTCAGTAGATTGGGGCGTTATTTTTTTGACACTTCCCGTCACTTTTTAACATTTCCCTGACTGTGATCTTCAATAAGGTTGAGCTAACTACTTAGAATCTAATCCGATATTTTCATCTGAGAAGATGGCAGGAGTCTTGCGATAACTTGGGCTTAAAGCGTTGAAGACTGTTTTGGAGAATCTGTTCTTTGGAAAATTTATGAGTATACGCTACTAACCTTCTGTCAAAGACAGGGTTTTTTAATCCGGCCGCTTCAGACAAGAATATTAAATGAAGGGACGTCTATCTTGAGGTAATTATGAAAAAAGATTCAAGAAGAAATGTGGGTATCCAATTATTGTTAGATAAGTATAGGGAAGTATTTCGAATCCCGGAGAATCTAAACTATTACTCAAAGACAGATTATGATATTGCTGAAAAAAAGTTCTTAAGATATGCGTTACTGGAGCGCTAAATTGAGATTCAGCTGGAAGTTTAAAAACTAAACCAACATTCATATTTTTCTATTCCAATGCCGGGGCATCAATGGCGCTGCATTTTTAGTCAGAATTCCCATATATTGTAGGGGCTCCTGCCTTTTTCCGTGAGGTAAAGGAAAGGGGAAGGATGTTTGGCCAGGTCTGATGATGCCCTTTTTCCTTTTTCGGCTAGGTTTCTGTAAGCTGTTTTTAAAATAGAATTGGACGTGTTTCTCTGCACCTGGGTGTCCGGCAGGGTTCATTTAAAAGGTCCGGTGTATCCCCTGTTCATGCATTTATCCGGATCTGATACGTTTGGGGTGCAGTAAACGGAAAATCCGGATACGTGACCTCCACTAGCGCGTGAACACCATCATGCATTGAATCGAAGAGGAAATCCATGTATTTTAATTTGTTGCGCAACTCCATGGTTTTGGTCGTCATGCTGTTTGTCTGCTGCATATATCCATTCGGGACCGTCGTTTACGGGGCGGTCGATGACCCCTTCCCAATGTATCCCTGCATCGAGAACGCCGTGGCATTCTGGAAATCCGTATACAGCCGCTATACCACCCGTCAGGGAATCATTCATGATGACAGCAACTTGGATATTATTTACGAGATCGTCGAACTCGAATCCCCCCGGCATCCCGGTGCCGAGAACCGCAACCAGAAAAAGATCAAGCAGGTCAAACACAAATACCAGACCCTTTTGGCGTCCCTTGCCGACGGGAAAACACCAGCTTCCGAGGAAAAAAAAAGGGTCTGGGCGCTTTTCGGAGACCGGGCCACACGGGAAAACTTTCGCAAGGCCCGGCAAGGCGTCCGATTTCAACTGGGACAGAGTGACCGCTTCCGCGAGGGCATCATCCGCTCAGGCGCCTATCTTGATGAAATCAAACGCATATTCAACAGCTACGGCCTTCCCGAGGCATTGGCCTATTTGCCCCATGTGGAATCGTCATTCAACTATGAAGCCTACAGCAAGTTCGGCGCCGCCGGTATTTGGCAATTTACCCACAGCACCGGTCGGCGGTATATGACCGTCGATTATGTGCAGGACGACCGCCGGGACCCGATCCGCGCTTCTCATGCGGCCGCAAAGTACCTGAAAAGCAATTACGAAAAATTGGGCTCCTGGCCCCTGGCCATCACCGCATACAATCATGGGGTGAACGGCATGGCGCGGGCCAAACAGAACGCCGGGGATGATTTCGAAAAAATTCTCAACCAATACAAAAGCCAAAGTTTTGGGTTTGCCTCGCGCAATTTCTACGCGGAATTTCTGGCCGCCTGGTCCGCGGCTGAGAATTATACGTCGTATTTCGACGATCTAATCATGCACCCGCCGATAAAAACCACGGAAATCATTTTACCGGCCTATGCCTCGGCCCAGACCCTGGCCGACCATTTTGATGTTGATATCAAAACGCTCAGGGATTTGAATCCGGCGTTACGCAAACCGGTGTTTCTGGGACAAAAATATATCCCCAAGGGGTATGCCCTGCGTCTGCCGCAACACACGGATCAAGATCCGTTGACCCTCGCCGCTGGTTTGCCGAAGACACTTTTCGATAATAAACAAAAACCAAGTCGGTTTTATCGGGTTCAGCAAGGGGATACGGCCGGTATGATCGCGCGATCCCAAGGGGTCCCCCTGAGGGATTTGATATCGGCCAACGGGCTGGGGCCACAGGCCACGATTTATGTGGGCCAAAACCTGCGGATTCCGGTGCCCGGTGAAACCCTCATGCTGGCCGCCGTTACCGAAACGCCAAAACCCATACAAGCGGATGTTCCGAAAGCTTCTTTGGAAAAGATGGAAACAGAGGCTAAAAAGGGCCTGAACGTCGCTGGACCCGTTCCCGAGGCCGGGGAAACCATTGCCGCCGAAACGCCGTTGCCCCTCGAGACAGCCGCCGAGGTTACGCCGACACAAGTGACAGCGGGGATGAATCCGGATGTGGTGATCGGTAATTTACAGGTTGAAAAGATTACCGGGAAGGGGGCCGCAAGTATCGGCGTGATCCGCGTGGAAGCCGAGGAAACCTTGGGGCATTACGCGGACTGGCTGGGGATTCCCACTCAGTCCATCCGGCGGCTGAACGGATTGCGTTTCGGTTCGCCCATCCGGACCGGTGAACGCATCAAGATTCCCCTTGCCGTTGATAAAGCGACGTTCGAGGAACGCCGTTATGAATATCACAAGGAGATGGAAGAGGACTTTTTCGCCGCCTACCGCATTGTCGGAGAATACATGTATGTGGTGAAACAGGGTGATACGATCTGGACCCTTTGCCAGCAAACCTTTGAGCTGCCCTTCTGGCTCATCCAAAAATTCAATGCCGACCAGGAGCTCAATGCATTATATGCCGGGCGGAATCTAAAGGTTCCGACGGTTCAAAAGACGGTCGGGGAAAAAAATGGGGCAACCGAGTGATAAGAACTTGCTTTTCCTGGGAAAAACAATAGAGAAATTCCCCTTGTGAGTCAAGGATAAAGTAACCACAACATATGTGGCATCAATCTGGATTGCAGTTCAGAGGTTATTCGGGAATATGGGTTGAAATATGACCGGGCCTTCAAAGAGTGGAAATATTTGGAAATTGACGTCATTTGGGCCTAATCCGGACACACCACTCCGTTAGATTCTTTGGCCGGTTTTGGAAAATCATGAAGCTAAAATATTGTCGTATCTGACAGTCCTTTGGGTCGATACTCCCAGAAATCCGTAATCTAGCGATTGCATGTATCTGCTATATATCTGCAATTAAATAAGTAGCTTAAACAGTGTGATATTCATTCCTTATCCCAACATAAAATCCGTTTATCTTTGCGCTAAATATTGACCTTTGCAACGAGTGAAATCTCGCCTTTTCACCCCCGCTCAAATTCAAACAATATCAAAATCCCTCCCACCTGATCCTCCAAAGTCCAGCCCAATCTTGCGTTCGTCAATATCAAATGCCGCAACGACTTCGATGTCTTCCGGGATATAACCGCCAATTTCCCAGTGCATCAGACCTATGGCATCATCCTCGGATTTGCCATGATAGTAATGGATGCCCTGAATCAGCGAACTTGCACAATTTCCTATACCGATAATTGCTACTTTGATATTGCTCATAATGAATTAACTCCTTAGTGTGTGAATAGGGAATAGGGTTAGTAATGTTACCGTTGCCCGTCAAAAAAAATTAGTAACGTTCAAAAGTGTTCGCACGTAGGCGTCAGAGACGAAAAGAGCAGTTGTTGATAGCTCAAGCTGTGTCTTGATGGAATTCTTGTTTTCCAGTCCTTATACCCTTAGGTGATAAGAAGTCGCTTTTTCGGGAGGGAGTATAGACAGATTTTGCCTTGTGTGTCAAGGCAAAATCAACCTCATGATGTTGTGGAGGCAGCTGGCTGGCTAAAAATGAGAGTCCCGCCTATTGGGATTGGGAAGGGGCGGATGCCAAGACAGTGAATCGGGTGCTTGATCTTGCCAGAAGGGCGAAAAATCGACGAAATTTGGGTAGAACTATCCCTTGTACCCGTCTGTTCTTTCAAAAATCAGGCAGTATAGGTCTCCGGATATTGGGGGTCCACATATAGATAATTATCAGACACCGGAAGTTGAGAATCCGTATAGTCGATATGATATTGTGGAGCCATTGGTGGCGAATTGGCTTTGGGTGGTGGTCTGGCTTTCTGATCCCAAAGTCCCAGGTGCTTGAGTATCTTTTTGATGACGTTCTCATCCTCTATCACACTGATTACTTTCATCTTTCCGGAGCATTTCGGGCACGTCAAGGGGTCCACTTCGAAGTTTCAGCCAATTTTTAAGGATCGCTCCGAGAACAAAACATGGAGGGTGCACGGCAATGGATAAAAAAGGAATTTAGAAAGTAAAATAAATTTTGTAATAGGTGTGATGATGTTGCAGGAATTAGTAACTACTGCTCTGAGCCTCAACAGGACTGATGTTTCGCGAGCAAAGTTGGCTTGGAAGTGCCTTCTTTTCTTCTGTATATCGTCCTCGGCCCAAGCGATAACTATTAAACAGATAGAAAATAATCTGGGATAAGCTTCGTAAATGAATTCTGGAACCCAATACCCGATAGATAATACTCGGAATACTATAGAACTTCCTGCGTGCTTCGAAACGGATTAATGCCAACTCATCCGGAGTAAAATTTTTAGGTCTAATCGCCGGTGAGCCAAAATAGTCCTCCTGATCCAGCCACCACTTGTCATAGAGCAAACGTCCTTCTGCCTGAAGGCGATCATAAAGGGGCGTGCCCGGATAAGGCATCAATTGATTGAATCCTGAAAAAATGAACCGTTGTTTGATGGCAAAATCAAGTTGTTCCATAAGAGATTCTTTCGTGTCTTCATCCAGGCCCCAAATAAAGGATCCGTTGATACTGATGCCATAGGACTGAATTTTTTTTATACTCTCTGCATATTGACCTTTCCGAGCGTTTTTATTCATTGCGGTAAGATTTTTATCATCCAAGGACTCCAAGCCGATCAATAACCCGATACAACCGCTATCTCGCATCAAGGAAAGCAATTCATCATCCTTGGCAACGTCCATAGATGCTTGGCTTATCCACTTGATACGAAGGGAAATAAGGGCTCTTAACAATTGCTTTACCTTTCTAAGACCGGTTGCCAGATTGTCATCGGCGAACATAATGATTTTATGGTGCAGACCTTCGACCTCTTTTACAAAAGATTCAATGTCTCTACAACGCCACGCTCCCTTGTAAAATTGATGGATACAACAGAAACTACAGCGATATTTGCATCCCCTCCCAAATTCAACCGCGTGGAGATGCAGGTAAGGTTTGCCTTGAAATATTTCCCGACGGGGATTAATCCGTTCAAGACAAGCCGGCTTACTGGATTGATATCGCTTTTTTAGTCGATTATTACGGAAATCATCAATCAATTCTTCCATAATATTCTCTGCCTCACCCAGAACAACCACATCCGAATGTTCTTCGGCTTCCTCTGGCATGAGGGTTGGATGAAATCCTCCCAACATAACGCTAACCCCCCGCTTTCGGTATTCTGCCGAGATAGCATAGGCCCTTTTGGCTGAATAAGCATCTACGGTTATTCCAACCAAATCAGTCGGTTTATCAAAAGGGATATCTTCAAAACGGTCGTCGTAAAAACTTAGGTCTATATCATCCGGAATAAGTCCGGCCACGGTTGCAATTGATAAGGGCTCAATACTGAGAAAGGTTATATAAAATTCATGACGATTCCCAGAGAGGCGTGGTTTAATAAGAGTAACGTGCATGATTAATTAAAAGCTTTTACAACAAAAAGCCTACTATTTCTAACTCCTAATGAACTATATTTCCCTCAACCCAAAATTAACTATCTTTCTTCCATTAAATCAAAATCTTCTCTTGCCGCGCTGCAATCAGGGCACACCCAGTCATCCGGCATATCGTTGAGTTGATAAGAACTTGCTTTTTCGGGGAAAAACAATAGAGAAATTCCCCTTGTGAGTCAAGGACAAAGTAACCACAACATATGTGGCATCAGGCCGGATTGCGGTTCAGAGGTTCGTCTGGAATATGGGTTGGAGTAAGATAGGGCCTTCAAAGAGTGGAAATATTTGGAAATTGACGTCATTTGGGCCTAATCCGGACACACCACTCCGTTATAGATCCTTTGGCCGGTTTTGAAAAATCATGAAGCTAAAATATTGTCGTATCTGACAGTCCTTTGGGTCGATACTCCCGGGAATCCGTAATCTAGCGATTGCAACATAACTGCTATGTATCACAAACAAGATAAAACCTTTGATATCAACCAGATACCTTAGGAAGGCACACTCTTATGAAGGCATTCTAATTTAACTCACATACCACACAATGTGGTGACACCATACTAATTGTTGTGAAAATAGAGTATGGTGTCACCCAGTTTCCCATCTGTCTCTGTTCACTCTTCTCACGCCGTCCCTGTCTTTCTCCTCCTCGCAGTATAATGAATACATGCAAAGAAAGCGATAATAACAACCTTCAGCATCACTGTTTTAAACCTATCGTCCAGAGAGCCCTCCCCAAACAGTACGGCAAAACTGCTGAAGGACGGCAAACCATTCCGGCATAGCGTTTCCATGGGCACCCGCTGTTACGAAACAGCTCCCTCCTGAGGATCTATCCGAATCAATGGGAGTAGTGGGGGGAGGAGTGGTATTTATGAAGATGGAGACGGTATCAGAATAGCGGTTCGCCACGGCGAGATCCAATTCTCCATCACTGTCCAGATCCCCCAGAGCTATGGATATCGGCCCGCTTCCTGCTGCATAATTGATCCTCGCCTGGAAGGTTCCGTCGGCATTTCCCAGGAGGATGGAGATGTTATCGGAAGTGTTGTTCGCCACGGCGAGATCGAGGATTCCGTCATTGTTCAGGTCCCCCAGGGCTACGGATTCAGGCCTGCTTCCTGCGCCAAAATCAACGGCAGCCTGGAAGGTCCCGTCTCCATTCCCCAGGAGGATGGAGATGTTGTCCGACCAACGGTTCGCCACGGCGAGATCGGGGGTACTGTCACCGTCCAAGTCCCCTATGGCTACATAGTAAGGACCATCTCCCGCAGCGTAATCGACGGCAGTCTGGAAGGTTCCGTCTACATTCCCCAGGAGGATGGAGATGTTATCGGAGTCTTGGTTCGCTACGGTGAGGTCCAGGCACCATGATGAAACTGAGCTTATGTCTCTTGCGGCAACCGTTCCATTTGAC
>JAKLQB010000773.1 GCA_022013615.1 Desulfobacterales bacterium
AGTTAAGGGTAACATCTCAAAAAGTTGGGGCAAATACGCTGGTGTAGGGCGGCATTTTATATGCCACCGTTATTGGCAGGGTATAAAACCCCGCCCTACAAGAAACAAACCCGAATTTATTGAGAACTTACAGTTAAGGGCCGGAAAAACATTGATATGAAAAAAATAGCCATATTAGGCTCCACAGGATCCATCGGTGTCAATGCGCTCAGGGTAATCCAGGCGAATCCTGAAAAATACCAGGTGACAGCCCTGGCGGCCGGCAAAAATATCAGGCTGCTTTTAGAACAGATCAAACGCTTTCGGCCCCTGGCCGTTGCTGTGATGGAAGAAACCGCGGCCAATGAACTGAAAGCTCAAATGACCAACTCCGGCAGGCCGGAAATCTTCTTTGGAACCGAGGGATTTATCCGCCTGGCGACCATGACAGAAGTGGATACTATAATATCGGCCATGGCAGGCGCAGCCGGGTTGTTGCCCACCTATTCAGGCATAAAGGCCGGCAGGAATATCGCCCTGGCAAACAAGGAAACAATGGTGATGGCCGGTTCCTTAGTTATGGCAGAGGCCAGAAAGCATGGTGTTTCGATCCTGCCCATTGACAGCGAGCACAGTGCTATTCTTCAATCTCTGCAGGGTCATCCGAGAGAAGATTTGAGACGTGTTATTCTAACTGCCTCCGGTGGTCCCTTTAGGGATTTATCGCTTGAAGAAATGAGCAAGGTGACCCCAGCCCAGGCCCTGAATCACCCAAACTGGAATATGGGACCGAAAGTCAGTATCGACTCGTCTACCATGATGAATAAAGGTCTTGAGGCCATAGAGGCCAAATGGCTTTTTGATCTAAAAATGGATCAAATCAGTATCCTTATACACTCCCAGAGTATTGTGCACTCCATGGTAGAATATAAGGATGGCTCTATAATCTCCCAGATGGGCGTTCCTGACATGATTATCCCGATATCTTTCGCCCTTTCCTTCCCGCATCATTTAAAAACTCGCGTCCCTCCACTGGAGCTTGAAAAGATTGGGATTCTCAGCTTTGAAAAACCGGACATGAAGAGGTTCAGGTGCCTTGATCTCGCACTTAAAGCAGCAGAAATTGGGGGGAGCATGCCGGCTGTATTGAACGGGGCCAATGAAATCGCCGTCGAGTCTTTTCTAAAAGGTAATATAGGGTTTCTTGATATCCCCGATCTCATAGAAAAAACCATGGCCTCACATAAGAGCCACCCTATTGATAGTATTGAAACGGTCATGGAGGTTGACAGATGGGCTCGTGATATGGCCCGGAGTAAACTATGAAAATTAAGAAATAGTTCACCGTTTGCTGTTTACTGTTCACCGTTGTAGGGCCAGCGGAGACCTAAAGAAATCCCCACGGCCTCATAACCCGAAATAAAACATGTTATTGTATCAATATGGTTGATATAAATGCCCTGGTTTAGTAAAATCTATCTCGAAAGGTATTCAGACTGAATCATGAGTGATTTCCTTTATTACATACTGCCCTTTGTTGTTGTGCTGGGTATTCTAATTTTTTTTCATGAATTGGGGCATTTTCTCGTTGCTAAATATTTTGGCGTGAAGGTCCTCAAATTCTCCCTGGGCTTTGGTCCTAAACTGGTATGGAGAACGGTTGGCGAAACCGAATATTCTATCCGCTATTTCCCCCTCGGCGGATACGTAAAGATGCTTGGTGAGAGTATTGACGATGCCGGCGAACCTCTTACCCCTGAAGACGAAAAAAAATCCTTCACCAGCCAGCACGTGCTCAAGCGCATTGCTATCGCGGGCGCAGGCCCTTTGTTTAATCTTTTGCTGGCCTTGTTGATCTTCTGTTTTTTTTACATGTTCGCCGGCAACCATGTAATGACCCCGGAAATCGGACAGATAACTCCGGACTCACCAGCATATCAGGCAGGGCTCTTGAAAGGAGATATAATCGTCTCTATTGACGGAAAAACCGTTGATCGCTGGGCAGAAATAAAAGACGCGGTCAAGGACAGCGCGGGAAAGACCCTTGAAATTACTGTGAAAAGGGGGGACCTTTTCCCCACCTTCACAGTGGTACCGGAAACATCCGTGGTAAAGAACATTTTTGGCGAAGAGATCAAATCGGCCCTTATTGGCATCGTCGCTTCAGGAGAATTCAGGAACATTGAATTGGGGCCTTTGGATGCGATTAAAGAGGGTTTCAGGAAAACATGGGAAATCATAGAACTGACCTGCCTGACGATTGTAAAGCTTTTCCAAAGGATCATACCGATAAAGACACTGGGAGGCCCCATCCTGATAGGCCAAATGACCGGGCAACTGGCAAAGGAAAGCCTGGCCTACCTGATTCCCTTTATGGCCGTCATAAGTATCAATCTGGGAATCCTGAACCTCCTGCCTGTGCCCATCCTTGATGGGGGCCTTATTGTTTTTCTCCTGATCGAACTTGTCATTGGAAAACCCCTCAGTATCAAGAAACGTGAAGCGGCCCAAAAGATTGGTCTTTTCCTCCTCATCATGCTGATGGTTGTTGTGATGTATAATGATGTGGTAAGAATTCTGGAGTAGGCCATAGATGATCTTAGCCATAAATACATCCACGCTTCAATTTAGCATGGCTCTCATGGAGGAGGACGAAACAGTCCTGGGAGAATTCTCTGTCTCCAAAGGAAAAGGGCATTTTGGGGGTCTCATGCCTGCCCTGGATTCCCTGCTCACCACGACGAGATCAGATATTCATGATTTGAAGGCCCTTGTTGTTGCAATAGGACCGGGCAGCTTCACCGGTCTGAGAGTGGGGCTCTCCACTGCCAAAGGTTTGTGCCACGCGCTTGAGGTACCCATTATTGGTATCTCCAGCCTAAAAGCCCTGGCCAGCCAGATACCGTACTCACCCCCCCCTATAACCCCAATTATAGATTCCAGAAAAGGGGAGTGTTTCACAGCACAGTTTGTCTGGAATAACGGCCATGGCCTGACCAGAAATATGGAAGATACATGCCTGAAATTTGGGGACTTCCCTTCTGTTTTTAAGGAAAAAACTCTTTTCATAGGAAACAATTTTGTACGCCAGGCACCCCTGATAGAAGAAACACTTGGTCATCGTGCTTTACTGGCGCCTGCCCATTTCTGGATTCTAAGGGCCTCTGCGGTTGGATACTTAGGCCTTAAACGCTTTCATGCGCGTGATTTTGATGATGCACAGGACCTCAATCCCCTCTACTATAGACCTCCGGACATTTGGCCAAATTTTAACCGTTCGCGGGTTAAGAGTTCAAAGGTTCAGGGTTAATAAAAGAAAAAAATACCTTGAACGCTTAGAATTAGCCCTTTTGGATATGGGAGGCCAGCCTCAAAACTTTCGTGACGAGGCTGGCGCTTTTCATGAAAGTACGTTTCCAAACTGGAGTTTGGGAACAAGAATGAAAAACGCATTGTGTGACCGTGCGGAGTATAACCCTGAATCCGCTTTCAGTCCCGCTTTTAGCGGGAAACCTGTGAACGCCTACCAAAAGGTTTGGCCCCAGTTAGGGCATTGACAAGGAGACCCAAAAAAGATAAAGTGCCTGAACCAAAATCAGCAAATACTTTATCCTGTCTCAGGCCGTTGGAATTTGTAAATTTCTAATGGGCGTGGGGATGGGGGACCAAAATATCAGGATTTCACAATGGACGAGTCACGAATAGACAATAAATGGCCCCTGGCAAAGGAAGGCCTTCCATTTGTGCTCATTAGTTGTGCCTTAACCCTCATTTTTTTGTTTCTTGGCCTCTTTTTTGTGTTTGTTTTAGCCGCAATGATTAGCCTTTTTATCATCTTCTTTTTCAGGGACCCTGACCGGAGGAATGATGTCGAACAAAATGCAGTATTGACGCCTGCGGATGGAAAGATATTGGAAGTCAGGCATTTTCATGATAATAATACTCCCTTAGGCGAACCTGCAGTAAAGGTGAGTATCTTTATGTCCGTTTTTAATGTCCATGTAAACCGGATCCCCATTGGAGGCAGTATCGAAAAAATCACCTATCACCCAGGAAAATTTTTTTCTGCCAACCTGGACAAAGCCTCAAAACACAATGAAAACAACAGGATAACCTTAAAAACTCACGATTCGCATAAAGTTGTTTTTATTCAGATTGCGGGTCTTATAGCAAGACGTATTGCATGCTGGGTCAAAGAAGGAGAGCGCGTGGAGGCAGGCCAGCGATTTGGACTCATTCGATTTGGCTCCAGACTGGAAGTTTATCTCCCTGTAGACAGCCAGATTACCGTCAACTTGAATCAAAAAGTAAAAGCGGGGAAAACCGTTATCGGTTACATTTCATGAGGTCAAGACGGAAAAAAAAATCTAAAAAAACTGGAAGGCGGGGCATTTATGTACTTCCTAATCTATTTACTTCAGCGAGTCTTTTTGGCGGCTTTTACGCCATAGTTGCCAGCATCCAGGGAAGATATGAAGCAGCAGCAATAGCTATTTTGATCTCCTACGTGCTTGACGGTCTCGATGGCAAGATAGCGCGTTTTACCAATACGACCAGCCAGTTCGGGATTGAATACGATTCCCTTTCGGATCTGGTAGCGTTTGGCGTGGCACCGGGTATCCTGGCCTTTCAATGGGCTCTGGGACCGTTTGGACGATTAGGCTGGCTTGCCTCGTTTATGTATGTGACCTGTGGAGCCCTGCGGCTTGCCCGGTTTAATGTCCAGAAAAGCACTGTTGATTCCAGGTACTTCAGGGGCCTGCCGATTCCCGCTGCAGCAAGCTTCATCGCCTCTTTGGTTCTTTTCTCAAATGCGATTGGAGGGCTTCCCGGATCCAGGCATATTCTTGTCCTTGCGCTGATTTATGTCCTATCCTTTTTGATGGTGAGCACCATTAACTACCCCAGCTTTAAAGAACTGGAGCTGAAAAAGCAAAAACCATTCAACGTTTTAGTGGCCTTTGTCTTGGTGCTTATTGTAGTTGCCTATAAACCAAAGGTTATGCTCTTCTTCATCATGGCTATCTATCTGCTTTCGGGCCCTGTGGTCACCATATATCGATCTCAGAAAAAACTTGCCAGGGCCAATCGCCATTCAAGCAGGCTCCATCCTGATACGGCCAACGATGTGGAAGAGGCAGATGCCCCACAGACTGACCTGTGAGGGGACATGAGAATAACAGGCGGCCAACTGAAAGGCCGACTTCTGGTATCCCCCAGGGGGTTGGGCATCAGGCCCACATCTGATCAGGTCAGGGAAGCAATTTTTAATATCATTGGCCAGGATCTCCACGGCGTGAAGGTACTTGATCTTTTCGCAGGAACCGGTATTTTAGGCCTTGAGACCCTGAGCAGGGGCGCATCAAGCGTCGTTTTTGTCGACATTTCACCGCAATCCATCAAGTTGATAAGAAAGAACCTTGCTCTCTGCGAACATCAAGATTCCGGGGTTATCATAAGGCGAGATCTGCGAAAAGGAATCCGGCGAATTCATATTTTATCAAAGCAAATATTTGATCTGGTCTTTCTTGATCCGCCATACGGCAAAAATTTCATACCCCTGATACTTAGCGGGCTCTCAACCATGGATATCCTTTCCAACAGATCACGGGTGGTTGCCGAATCATCGAAAACCGAGAAATTACCTGTATACTTTGAAGGCCTTGAAATGGTGGATGCCCGTTCATATGGGGATACAAAAATAAGCGTGTACGCGTACGAGGCCTAACCATGAGTGAAAAAACTGCGATTTACCCTGGTTTCTTTGATCCGATAACCAACGGCCATCTGAGCATAGTAACCCGGGCCTTAAAGGTATTTGACAAACTAATTATTGCCATTCTGAACAATCCTCAGAAGACCCCGCTTTTTTCCACTGAAGAACGGATTTATATGATAAAGAAGACTATTGGGCATAAGAATACTGTTGAGGTAGACTCCTTTGACGGGCTGCTTGTTGATTACGCGGTCAAAAAAAATTCAAACGTGGTTATTAGAGGCCTCCGGGCCCTCTCCGATTTTGAATATGAATTCCAGTTGGCCCTTATAAACCGAAAATTAAATCGGGATGTACAGTCCATTTTCCTTATGACCGATTATAAATGGTTTTATACCAGTTCTACCATTATCAAGGAGGCAGCAAGCTTCGGAGGGGACATAAGCGGCCTTGTTCCAAAGATCGTAAACGATAAATTAAAAGAAAAATTTGGGTACGCAAAAAATACTTGACACGCCTTTCGGCATAAGCCATATTTATCACTCAAAAAAATCGCATTTGATATGGCTTTTTCCCTACTAAGTAAGAATTGAGGAGGATCAAAGGTGGCCCTGACCAAAGAAAAGATTATCGATAGTATTTACGATCAGGTGGGACTCAGCAAAAGCCAATCCCGGACTGTTGTCGAAAGGCTTCTTGAGATCATGAAACAATCTCTGGAGAGCGGAGAAGACATCCTGATCAGTGGGTTTGGCAAGTTTGTTGTAAAAGAAAAGTCAGCAAGGAGAGGCAGAAACCCACAAACCACCGAAGACCTCCAATTGAGAGCCAGGAGGGTTGTTGTTTTTAAAACATCCGGGGTTCTTCGAGATAAAATTAATTAGAATTAGGGCTTGCTCAAAGTAAACTGGCATTTCGGTGCCCGGATTTATGTCGGACTTGTCTTCTCCGGTTGAGAAAGCTATTGGCTACAGGCTCACCACAAACGCCTCTTCAAAACCCATATCCTCTAACTTTCTTTCGACTTCACCTGCTTTGGTCAGGGTATCTGATTTTGAAACCCTCACCCTGTGGATAGGGCCTCTGCCCTCATCATAGACTGTCACATCAACATAGTCGAATATCACCTTCAGGCGCTCGGCAAGCCTGAGGGCATTATTTCTGTCTTTAAACGCACCTACCTGAACTGCGAAGACGCCCCTTTGCAAATCACTGATTTCAACCACAGGTTTGATCCCGCCGGACGTTTTTAACTCACCAACTTCTTTACCCAAAGCTACTATCTCTACCTCTGCCAGACCCGGACCGACCAGGCCGATTTCCTTTGCGCCGGCATATGACAGATCGATGATCCTTCCCTTCACAAACGGGCCCCGGTCATTTATTCTCACAATGATCTTCCTATTGTTTGAAAGATTCAAAACTTTCACATGGGTGCCCAAAGGAAGTGTCTTATGTGCAGCGCTGACCTTGTACATGTCATAAATCTCACCGCTGGAAGTGGGTCGTCCATGGAACTTCGCCCCGTACCATGACGCCTTTCCCGACTGCCTGAAGCCCTCTGAATCGGGCAGAGGGTAATACCGTATCCCGTTGATTACATATGGTTTAAAGGTGGGGTCTTCACTCTTTTCTGGCAGTACAACGATCTTTTTGGGAGGTGGTTTAGCGATTCTGACGTAATGTGTTTCTCGCGCGCATGCGATTAAGCATAACGGGAAGCACAGGAATAAAATGAGCAGTCTTCTCATCTCTTAAAACCAGAAATGTCGTTTAAGGGTTCACCGATTCTCAAAATCATTTAACCAACACGGCCCTTTTATCATATTATACGTCTCGGAATTTCTACAACCCACTAAAATTATAGATATTTATTTGGGCTTGGTGATTTTGCCTCATGCATGGAATAATGGAATGGTGGAATAATGGAATGTAGTAGGTCCCGTCTTTAGCGGGGATGTAAATTCGTCTTCTACCGAATGGATTAGATCTGAATTTCTCATTTCTCTTATGGTTTGTCAACTTGATTTTCCCAATAACCTATTCCGTCAATTCCACAAAACCCCTGGCCCAGACCGTTTGCTACTCGTTTTCGTTTTACAATGGCTAAATTTGAAAATGCGGCCAACAATATCCTAAACCAATTAGGTTGCACCAGGGCGGGCCATTATTCCAATGGGGGCGAAGCCCCTAAGTTCAGCACTCAGGAAACTATCCTGGAACCATATTCGCTTTTTTTCGATTTAACTTGACACAAAAAACAATATTTTTTAGAGTTGCAATGTAACTATATTGTAACTATAATGTAGCCATGTTTATTCTCCTATTGAGTATTTCCATACCGCCTCTGGCGGGATCATATAAAATCGCCCAGCGATATAATGAAAGGTGTAACCTATGAAACTTAAAGACAAAATTGCTTTAGTGACCGGCAGCAGCCGCGGTGTAGGAAGGGCCGTTGCCCTCGGTTTTGCAAAACAAGGGGCTAACGTGGTTGTTAACTACACCTCAAACGAAAATGCAGCCAACGAGGTTGTAGAGACCATCCAGTCAATGGGATGCAAGGCCATTGCCGTAAAAGCCGATGTAGCACAAAAAGCAGAGGCAGAGAATCTGGTCAATTCAGCCATTGACGCATTTGGCCGTCTGGACATCCTGGTCAATAATGCTGGATTTACCCGTCCTGCCATGATGATCAAAATGACAGAGGATCAATGGGATCAAGTGGTGGATATCCATTTAAAAGGTGCTTTTCTGTGCGCTCAGGCTGCGGGCCTCCATATGAAGGAGCAGAAAAGCGGTAAAATCATAAATGTGACATCCGTGGCCGGGATTGTAGGAACGGTTGGACAAATAAATTACAGCGCAGCAAAAGGGGGCATCATCAGCATGACAAAAAGCATTGCCCGAGAGCTTGCGCGCTACAATGTGTGTGCCAATGTAATATCCCTGGGTATTGTGGCCACGGACATGACGGAGACGATACGGAGTGATGAAAAGCTCAAAGAGATCTATATGAACCGAATTCTTTTAAAACGCTTTGCAGAAGCAGACGATATTGCTCCTGCCTTCGTGTTCCTGGCTTCGGACGAAAGTAACTACATTACCGGCCAACTCCTTTGTGTGGACGGGGGATATGGGATGATATAGTAAAGAGTCCGCGCCCTTAGGAGGGGGCTTTGCTTATCCCCAGAGGCGATTTAGTTTGTTGGAATTTCGATAGATTTTGGAGTAATGGAGTACTGGAGTGATGGAGTAATGGAAGAAATACCCAACACTCCTAAGCAGAGACATCTGGCTCTGACCTCCCTCTGAACTTCAGAGGGGATCTTCGACGGTCCCTGAGGACCAGGTTTTCTATGTTAGAACAAAATAACCTTACTTAATTTGGTGATTTTATTTAAAAGAAGATTGGCTTTGATTTATCTGCCTTACATTATATTTTAACCTTATAACTTTAGACACTTTCAGCAATTTAGTTCACTTTAGTTCACTTGCATTTACAGGAGGAATAAAATGGCAGCTATACCAGACAAAATTCAGACGTGGCAGATGGTCCAACCAACAACATTCAACAAGGAAACAAAGGAAACAACACCCGGCAAGCTTGAGAAAACAGAAATACCAGTGCCTGAACTGGGGCCTGGCGAAGTCCTGGTCGAAGTTGCCGGTTGTGGTGTATGCCACACAGACCTGGGATATTTCTACGATGGGGTGCGTACTGTTTCAAAGCCCCCCCTGACTTTAGGTCACGAGATCTCGGGAACCGTGGTGGCCGGTGATGACGCGTGGGTTGGCAAGGAAGTTATCATTCCAGCAGTTATGCCTTGCAGGCAGTGTATCCTCTGTAAAACCGGTCGGGGCAACAGGTGTCTTGCCCAGAAAATGCCCGGCAACAGCCTGGGGCTTTATGGTGGTTTTTCAAGTCACATTCCAGTCCCAGCCGTTGATTTATGTGAGGTCAAAGACAGGGGAGATATACCACTCTCCCATTTGGCCGTTGTAGCTGATGCGGCCACAACTCCATACCAGGCGGCCAAGAGGGCCGATTTACAGCCGGGAGATAACGTGGTGGTTGTCGGCATTACAGGCGGCGTGGGCCAGTACATGGGACAAACCGCCAAGGCGCTGGGTGCGAAGACCGTCGTGGGAATTGCACGCAACCAGGAAAAACTGGAAAGGGCGCTTAACTTTGGTGCCGATTTCTGCATCAACTCCACTGACAAGGATGCAAGGGCAGTGTCCAAGGAATTCAAGGGGTACTGCAAGGAAAATGGCCTCCCAAACACCGGTTGGAAGATCTTCGAGGTTACAGGCGCCAAGGGAGGTCAGGAAATAGCATTGACCTTGCTCGGCTTTACCGGAAAACTGATTGTAGTCGGATATGGAATGGCCAAGGTAGAGTATGCAATCGGCCGTCTCATGGCCTTTGATGCCGAAATCATTGGTACCTGGGGATGCCTCCCTGAATACTATCCCATTGTCCTGGGTATGGTTTTGGGTGGAAAAATCAACATGGAAGAATTTGTAGAAATCCGGGCCATGAGTACCATAGCAGAGACTTTTGCCGAGGCCCACAAGACACCTCCGATGAAACGGATTGTATTAACACCGGATTTTTAAATAAAATAACCTCACTTCGTTCGGTTATTTTATACAACGCGACTTCGTCGCGCAAATGACAATTAACTAAAATTTGAGGAGGAAAAAATTATGGCTTTAGAATGGATGCCGAGGGACAACGAGAAAAAAGATCATTTGTTACACACCGACGTACACTGGGGTACGGACGCGGATGCGCCGTGCGTAGTCTATGAAAAGCGCCCCCTGACAGACCCAAAGGGAAATGTAATAGATGGGCTCTATGTGTCGTGGATTCGCCTCAACAACCCCAAACAGTACAATTCCTACACCACAGAAATGGTAAAGGGTGTGATCGCGGGATTTGAAAATGTTTCCCTGGACCGGAGCGTTGTGGCTGCCATATTTACAGGTACCGGCCCCTATTCTTTTTGCACCGGAGGCAATACCAAGGAATACAGTGAATTTTACAGCATGAGACCCGATGAATACGGCCAGTACATGGAGCTGTTCAACCACATGGTGGATTCCATCCTCGCGTGCAAAAAGCCGGTCATTTGCCGGGTCAACGGCATGAGAGTGGCGGGAGGCCAGGAAATCGGGATGGCCTGTGACCTCGCCATTTCATCTGACCTTGCCATTTTTGGACAAGCCGGGCCCAGGCATGGTTCCGCCCCGGATGGCGGTTCATCAGACTTTCTTCCATGGTTTCTGGGTATGGAGGATGCCATGTGGAACTGCGTATCCTGCGAGATGTGGTCAGCCTATAAGATGAAAATGAAGACCCTCATCAGCAAGGTTGTCCCGGTCCTTAAGGTGGATGAAAAATGGGTCCGAAACCCTATGATCGTCACTGACAAATACGTTGACGATGGTGAAGTCGTCTATGGTGAGTTCAAGACAGGTGCTGAGGGCAAAGAGGCGAGAGGTTTTGTCAAGGAACATCAGGCCAATGCGGACTTTGAGCTGCTGGACAAAGAAGTGGACAAGATCGTGTGGACCTTTACCAATCTCTTTCCCGGATGCCTGATCAAGTCCATCGACAGCATTCGTGCCAAAAAGAAATTTTTCTGGGATTACTCCAAGAACTACAACAGGCACTGGCTGGCCGCTAATATGGGCGGTGAGGCCTTCCTTGGCTTCGGGGCCTTCAATACCAAGAAGATCACCGGAAAAGACACCATTGACTTCATCAAGTTCCGCCAGAACGTAGCCGACATGAAAACCTGG
Source organism: Desulfobacterales bacterium (assembly GCA_022013615.1). Next base: position 11,507 of record JAKLQB010000773.1, read on the forward strand.
GATTTGGATATGTTTGCGGAAGTTATGGGAGAGCCCCAGGAGTAGCTTATTTATTTAAGCGTCCCTGACTAATATGGCAGGCAGGG
>JAKLQB010000774.1 GCA_022013615.1 Desulfobacterales bacterium
TGATAATTGAACAACAAGGAAAATATTGAACCGCAAAGGCGCGAAGGGCGCGAAGTTTTTTTCTTGCTGGTTTTGTTATGATCCTGGAAGAAAGACTCAGGATCAGAACACACCAAGCCCTGACGGGCGGGAATACGATTGTTGCCCCGGTCAAGTAGGCTCTTCACATTTAACTGGGCAGGGAGGACGGAAAAAATGTGTGGGGGTCAAGTCTTTGATTGACTTACCTTTAACTACTCAGGTTATTGGGTTCAAGGTTCAAAACATGTTCTCTCACAAGGCAGTAATGTAAAGAGGCACGTGGTCAACTTGTGAACTTACCTGAGGAACACAGGGCCTTGACTAAACCCATCTCTATTCCTCTTCCTCACCTTCTCGTATTATCGCGCTGTAAAGATCCGCTCGCACATAAAAACCAGCTTTTTCCCGAAGTCTGTCCATGGCCTGTTTGAGAGACCTCAATCTTCTTTCACGTTGTGCCTTAAGTAAAATCCCAAGGACACCAACCACCTTCAATTTCATCGACTTTGCCGCTTTTCTCCCATCCCGCTCATCCATCAAGACCCAATCGGCGTTTACCTGCATTGCCAGGGCGATTGCCTCAGCCTCACCCTTATCCAGATCACGCTCCATAGCTCTAACAAGCGGATCCAGTTTCACTGCCTCAATTCGAATCCACCCGGCCTTTAAAGCGTCACGCACACTTTGCGACCCAGGGAGATTCTCTTCCACTCGCAATTCCTCAAGTACTGCTCCTGGAATCAGGACCTCTCCAAATTGGTCTCGCAGAAGGGAAAGCTCTCCGATGATCGCCAAATTCATAATCGGGGAGGTATTACTCACCACCGGCATACGCTATATCTTCCTCAAGCTCTTCTTGACCATAATGCCGGGGAATACCCCGTTTTCCCACAAGTAGCCCGAATTCATACTTGGGCATCTTGGCCAACTCTCGGGCTTTTCCAAACGATAAAAAACCTTGAGAGTACAAGGCGAGGGCCAGTTCAACCAGCAACTCTCGCTTCATCCTCCCTTCCGGCAACCTGATCGCCTGGGTTACCCCTTCAGGTATTTCTAGTTGTACGCTCATGTTGTTTACCTCTTTGCTTTATATAACGCTGTCAACTACTAAACTTATGCAAGATATTCCGTAACTACCCATGTCCATTTTAGACAGGATTTACGAGATACACAAGATTATTATTTGGGTTTGGGGGTCAAGTCTTTGATTGACTTACCTTTAACTGCTCAGCGTAACGGGACAGCCCTTAAGTTTCTAAGTTTCTTTCACTGTGTATAATGGGGGCATTTGGATTGACGATTGACGATTGTATTTCACCGCAGAGACGCAAAGCACGCAGAGAAAAGATTTTATTATTTAAAAAAAGCGTAACCGTTCACAGGTTCCCCGCTTCCGCTTAGCTTCAGACGGGATCTTCGACAGGATTCAACGTTCAGCGCCGCCTATGCTCACCGAAGTTGCCAGTTTGATCGAAAAAGAGACTCCAGCGTTGCGGAGTCACATACGAGGGTTAAGGACAACACGAGGAATGGGTCCTTTAGTTTTGCAATTCTCAGTCTAAAGCCCATATGGCAAGCAGAGCGCATAACGCATAATTGAAAGCGGGTGTTCAGAAATGATCAAGTGAACGGGTAGAAAAAAGATTATCGTTCGAGGCCCAAATCTATTTTAAATCACCAAACATCCTTTTGTAAAGTTTATCACTAATTCGGAACCCAACAGCTTTCAACTGTTTGACAAGAGACCTTTTATCTATGGTGAATCCCATCTCAATCGCTAAATCCATAATCCCTAAGACCCCTATAGTATCTACACTCATTAGTTCCGCTCTATGCCTTGCTGTCCTTTCATCTATCAAGGCATAATCGGCCCTTAATTCTTTACAGAGAATGATAACCTCCGATTCCCCTTTGCCTAAGATCGCTTTTAAGGCATCAATAGCTGTCCTGTCATTAACATCCTTCATTAATATCCAGCCATCTTTTAATGCAGCTTCTGTCTCACCAGAGCCAGGCTCACCTCTTCCTTTAACCACAACTTCATCATACACGGCGCTGGGAATGTATATTTTAGAGAACACCTCTTGCAACAGTCCAAACAGCTCTATTTGTGCCAGTGCAATGAGGCAACTGCTGTCTGCTACAATCCGAAAAACTTTCATTTCTTAATCGTCTTCCGATATTTGGTTATCACTTGTTGCTCCCTTTCAAAGTCCTTCTCACCATACTCATAGGCAGATATGTCGTGGTCCTTTAAAACCTCAATGAATCTGACTCTGCTCATTCCAGTTAGTTCTGTCGCCTTTCCAAGTGATATGGATCTTTCCTGAAATAAGAGAATAGCCAATGCTATTTTCAACTTCTTTTTTACTTTCTCTGGTTTCTCTAATCCCCTCATCGCAAATATTATGTCCTGAGGAAGGTCTATCTCTATCCGTTCCGTTTTCGTTGTTTCCATGTTTTTGTCCCCTTTCGTTTAGATTCTAACAAATTATAGCATATTAATTTCAAGAAAGGGCCAAACCTCTGTCTATAAAAACTTAATAATAACAGATATGAAATCATGTGTCCATAAAATTGCCTGGTTGACTGGGGGGGTCGGACCTCAGCAACCCTGGGGGATAATGGGGGTCATGATTGGGGAAGTAGGGGACGCTCATTAGTTTATAAGTTTCTATTCTTCCATTAAATCTGGATGGTTTTCACGAAGCCATCCTTCAACCTCTTGGCGGAGAAGGCTTGCAAGGTTCACCATCTCTTTAGCTTCCTGGTCGGATATCATACCGGCATGATCATAACCGCTGATATTCCTAATGTGGGCCTTGGGGACGCCCTTGACTAATTGGACTTTCGTATGTTTTTGGGGTGTTGTTGACAACGTTGACTTTCTCTTTTTTGGCACCCTGGTTAAATCGGCAGTGGGAA
>JAKLQB010000775.1 GCA_022013615.1 Desulfobacterales bacterium
ATCCCGCCGCGGCGGGAAAAATAATGATATTGCGTCGAGGCCTGAGCTTTTATCTCGTGCGATGGAATAATGGAATGGTGGAAAATTGGAAAGTCGAAGATCTCGTCTTTAGCGGGATTGGTTTTAAAGTGAGATTAACCATTTATTAGCTGTATGCTTCCATGTCAAGAGGAACTTTGCCAATAACCCAATATACCATCTTCCCAAAACCCATTATTCCATTATTCCACTATTCTCCCCGCTGTTTCAGCGGGGATGAGCGGAGCGAACTAACTTCCGCTTCACAAAGAGAGCCCTTTGCTAAACTTCGATTGCAAATGCAGACTGTTTTTTGTCTTTCTTCTGTTAACTGCAGTGGTGACTGGTTGTGGAGGCACGACTATCGTTGACCCTTCACCGCCTTTGGAGCAAAGAAATGTCCTTTTGCCCATGGGTTATGCCATTCAGGTTGGGGCGTTTTCACAACTGAATAACGCTGTTCAGCTTACAGAAACTTTACAAAGCAAGGGCTTAAGCGCCTATTATTTCATTAATCAAAATGGACTTTATACAGTCCGATTCGGAAATTTGTCATCAAAGGAGAAGGCGCAAAAAGAGGCTGAAACACTTCGCTCTGCGGGAACCATACCTGATTACTTTATTGTTGGTCCGGACGACTATAGAACAACGAAATCGGGAGAAAACGGGAAAATGTTTCTCAGAAATGAGATTGTCGAAAGGGCTGAAAGCTTTATTGGAGTCCCATATCAATGGGGCGGCTCTTCACCGAGAGATGGTTTTGATTGCAGCGGATTTACGATGGCAGTTTACCGGCTAAATGGCCTGAATCTCCCAAGATCTTCCTCAGCCCAATGGACGGCCGGCTCCCGTGTGGATCGACATCAATTATCAAAGGCAGATCTCGTTTTTTTTGCCACATCCGGTAGGAAGCGAATTTCTCATGTGGGAATATATGTGGGTAAAGACAAATTCATCCACGCACCCGGCAGGAGCAAGAGAATTCGTGTTTCGTCACTTTCTAACACATATTTTAAACAGCGCTATGTGGGCGCCAGGAGTTATTTATAAGGGGGTAGTATGATGAAAATAAAAAGCTTTTTTATCTTTTTTATTCTGATCTTCTTATCCGCTGGCGATATCGCAGCCCTTATCTCCAACCCCAAATTTATGAGCCTTTTGAATAATCACAAGATACAAGAAATCCAAAAAAAGCTCGCGCAGTGATATTACCTCTTATTAGTGCGCCGTACAAACCATTTTAGCCCGCCTAACTTGACCCCTCGCTCCCTGAACACTGCGAGAATTGAGCCTACTTTTCTAAACATAATCAATCACTTAACAACTTTTAAAGTAACATCTCAAAAAGTTGGGGCAAATCCGCTGGTGTAGGGCGGCATTTTATATGCCACCGTTATTGGCGGGGTATAAAACCCCGCCCTACAAGAAACGAAACCTCTTATTGAGAACTTACCTTTTAAAGCTGAATTAAACAGGAGCTTATTGGGTTATACTTGATTCTCGAACTATTTAATGAGTTCTTCGGTCAAGCGCCTGATCTCATTTGCTGCTTCGCTGTTGGGTTCATTTTCTACGACGGAAAGGCCCTCAATCATGGCCTTTACATAAGCAATACGCTCGCAAATTTCAGTATCGAATACCCCCATTCTATACTTTTTTAAGGCTCCCCTGATCCCGCGTCCCAGTGTTGTTCCCACAATTTTCTTTGAGATTAACAGCTTTCCTCTCAGCTTGCGATTATGCATGCGAGACGCTCTAATCAGGGTGATTATGTCTTTGCTCGACCAGATATCAAGCGGGCTTGGGCCCACGGGAACTATGGCAAGATCTGCACACAAAAGGATTGACTTGCTGATGTTGCCTGTTCCCGGCGGTGCGTCAATAACTACCATCTTGTACAACTCGGTAACCTTCTCAATATTTTTGTGGAAGTTTGCTTTTGGGTGACGGACAACAGTAAAAGCATTGTTATTAGAAATGGCCTGCCACTGAAGACTACTTCCTTGCGGGTCAGCATCAATGAGCAAGGTCTTATATCCCTTTTCCGCAATACAATATGCCAGGTTAAGGGCGATTGTTGTTTTTCCGGTTCCACCCTTTTGATTGACCAAGGAAATAATCATGGTTGACCTCCGGTGTAGGGATTATCATTCTGTTGATTACCTAATAGGAGTTTTTGTACTTTTTGGCACAATTTGTCAAGTTTGTTATCAATAAAAAATAAAAGGGGACAGGCAAATAATGTTATACCTGCGCGGCTTTTTTGTATATTTCTTAAGCAGCATGCGTTTGTTCATCAGACACAGTTTAAACCTTGACAAACAAAATGCTCTTGCTTATCATTAAACTATACGATACATATGTTTTTATTGTATTAAATGGAGGCAAAAATGGCACTTGTAAAAAAAACCATTGAATTGGATCAAGACCAGATCAATCGCATCAAAACAGCCCTGAAAGCCAAATCGGAAAAAGAGGCAATAAATGCCGTCCTTAAACAGTTTGATGCAGATCTGCAGATCGCAGAGGTGACCCTGAAAGGCGCAGGAAGTTTTGATTTTGAGGAGGTCTGAACAGGTGCAGGAAAAAGTAGTTTTTGACACAAGCGTGTATATCGGGATTTTTAATAACGGTCTTTTTCAAGATCAAATCAACGGATTCAACAAGATCATGTACCTGGTCCATCCAGTGCTCCACGAACTGTGGATAGGCGCTAAAGGCAAAAAGGAAATCAATCATTTGATCAGATTTGGAGCAAGGTTTATCAACTTAC
>JAKLQB010000073.1 GCA_022013615.1 Desulfobacterales bacterium
CATTGAAGGGTTGTCCCCTGCCATATCTATTCAGCAGAGAAGCTCGAACCGAAATCCCCGCTCCACAGTTGGCACCGCCACGGAAATTTACGATTACTTAAGGGTCCTATTCGCCAGGGTGGGGCAACCTTATTGCCCAGAATGTGACTTGAAAATCAGCTCACAGACCACCCAGCAGATTGTGGATCAGGTTATGGAGCTTAAAGAGGGGACCAGGGTACAGCTCCTGGCCCCTTTGGTAGAGGGGCGAAAAGGGGAACACATCCAACTGCTAAAGAGACTTCGAAAGGATGGGTTTACGCGCGTCAAGATAGATGGAGAGTTCACTCTCCTGGATGAGGATATCGCTCTTGATAAGAACAAGAAGCATGATCTCAGCGTGGTGGTGGACAGGCTGGTCATAAAGAAGGAGATCCAGCGCCGACTTACTGACTCCATGGAGCTCACACTCTCCCTTTCTGAGGGCAAGACAGTCCTTGATGTTATTGGCTCAGAAGAGATTTTTTTCAATCAGAAAGCTGCGTGTCCCAGATGCGGATTCAGTATTCGGGAACTAACCCCGCAGATGTTCTCCTTCAATAACCCCCAGGGTGCATGCGGGGAATGTAGCGGGCTGGGCACAAAGAGATATTTTGATCCGGACCTAATCATTCCGGATCCTGCCCTTTCCTTGAGAGAAGGAGCCATCGTCCCGTGGGCCAAACGACACTCAGTGTATTTTCAGCAGATGTTGGATTCTCTGTGCCAGCATTACGGCATTGACGTTTACAGCCCATTTAAAGACCTCCCAAAAGAAATCCAGGAAGCCTTTCTTTATGGTTCAGGAGACGATGAGATCAAATTCTATTTTGAGAAAGACGATCGAAGATACTTTTATGACCGTCCTTTTGAGGGGGTCATACCGAGCCTGGAAAGACGGTATCGTGAAACAGATTCATACCAGATTCGGGAAGAGATTGAGAAGTACATGAGTATCAGGCCCTGTCCGGTCTGTGGGGGTGCAAGGCTGAAGCCCATCAGCCTGGCAGTTCGAGTAGGAGGAAGGGCTATTCATGAGATTACGGGCCTTTCTATTGAGAAGGCGTACGAATTCTTTCAGGTCTTAAAACTGGGGCACAAGGAACAGGTCATCGCTCAAAGGGTTCTTAAAGAGATCAGGGATCGACTCGAATTTTTAAGAAATGTAGGGCTTGATTACCTCACAATTGACCGTTCATCCACTACCCTTTCAGGAGGTGAGGATCAGCGGATCAGGCTTGCCACTCAGATTAGCTCGGGTCTGGCCGGGGTGCTGTATGTCCTCGACGAGCCCAGTATAGGCCTCCACCAGAGGGATAACCTGCGGCTGCTGGCAAATTTGAGGCATTTGAAGGACCTGGGAAATACTGTGCTGGTGGTGGAGCATGATGCTGAAACTATCCTGTCTGCAGACCATGTAATTGATATGGGGCCCGGGGCAGGCGCGAAGGGTGGCCATGTTGTGTTCCAGGGGAGCCCGGATGAAATGATGCGCGATATTACATCACTTACCGGCCAGTATTTAGGAGGCGGGAAGGCCATTCCTGTGCCTCGGGTTAGGAGACACGGCAACCAGAAAGCGCTCGTGATTGAGGGTGCCAGGGAAAATAACTTGAAAGAAATTGTAGCGAGAATTCCATTAGGCACCTTTACCTGTGTCACCGGTGTCTCTGGTTCTGGCAAGAGCAGTTTGGTTAACGGTATCCTTTACCCCGCCCTTTGCCAGAAGCTTTACCGCTCCAAAGCAAAAGTTGGCCACGTGAAATCTATCAAGGGCATCCACAACATAGATAAAGTAGTCAACATTGATCAGAGCCCAATCGGCAGAACCCCACGTTCCAACCCCGCCACTTATACAGGGATTTTCACTCATATCCGTGAACTCTTTTCCATGCTTCCGGAATCCAGAGCAAGAGGGTACAAACCAGGAAGGTTCAGTTTCAATGTTAAAGGAGGGAGGTGTGAGGCCTGCAAGGGAGATGGCATCATAAAGATAGAAATGCATTTTCTTCCGGATGTCTATGTCACGTGCGAGGCCTGCAAGGGACTTCGGTATAACCGGGATACACTGGAGATAAAGTATAAGGGGTACAGCATTGCAGATATCCTGGATATGACGGTGAACCAGGCCTTTGCCTTTTTCGAGCACATCCCCGGGATCAAAAACAAACTGAATACTCTTGTGGATGTGGGTCTTGGCTATATAAGACTGGGGCAGCCGGCTACTACACTTTCAGGCGGCGAAGCGCAAAGGATAAAACTATCCAGGGAGCTAAGCAAAAAGAATACGGGAAAGACACTTTACCTTCTTGATGAACCTACAACAGGGCTCCATTTTGCCGATATCCAGAAGCTTCTTGAAGTCCTCAATTATTTTGTGGAGCAAAGGAACACGGTAGTGGTTATAGAGCATAATCTGGATGTTATAAAAACAGCGGATTATATTATTGATTTAGGTCCAGAGGGAGGGGAAAGGGGTGGATATGTTGTTGGGACGGGAACCCCGGAAGAGATTGCAGGAATCGAGGGCTCATATACGGGCCAATTTCTAAGGAAAACCCTGTCTATGGAAGCTTTACCTCCCGTATCGGCCCGGGACGGGCAAACCGTCGAGTTAAGTTAATGGAGGTATGATATAAGTATTGTGAGCAGTAGAGAGATGTTGGATGAGAGGGCCTTTTAAAACCGGCCCTCTCAGTTGATTAATTGGTGACTTTTTCAATGAACGTTGCAAAATCCGGGATCTTGAATACCATAAGCAAACAGATCAACAGGGCGTAAATACATAGGGACTCGATCAGGGCCAAGCCAATAATCATGGTGGTCATAATCTTTCCGCCTGCTTCGGGGTTTCGGGCAGTTCCTTGAAGCGCGCCGTTGATTGCGTTACCCATAGCAAGGCCGGTCCCAAGTGCAGCAATCCCAATACCGAAGCCGCATGCGATGGCTATTCCGAAGTATATCCACAGACCCGTTGCCTGAGCAGATCCTTCGCCTGCGAATGCCATTGAGGCCGCCCCCAACACTAATACTGTTGTAAAAGCACTGATTAATGTTTTCTTCGACATGTAAACCTCCCTTCTCTTATATTTGGCCTTCTTCCAAAAACTTGATAAAAATTGTTCCCTTCGCTCATAACTGGAATGTTGGAATACTGGGTTTTGGAAAAATGAGATAGTGGGGTATTTGCATATTCTTCTTAGTATAAAAGTTAAAAATATTCACAATTTCAACATCCTTCTAAAATCAATCCCGCTAAAGACGGGATCTTCGACTTTCCACTATTCCAGCATTCCATTATTCCATGTGTGATGTACAAGTATCAACCCCAATAACCCCCTCCAAATTTCAGTAAGTTGTAGAAAACCCGAGACTCGCAATTAATGTGCCTCTTCCATGGCACCTGCGAAATAGATTATTGACAGGAGCGTAAAAACCAGCGCCTGTATAAAGCTCACCAGAATGCCCAGGAAAAGAATGGGCAACGGGGCCAGATAAAGCCCTGCCAGCATAAAGAAAATACCAAGAACCGTCTCTTTGCCAAGGATATTACCAAAAAGCCGGATACTCAGTGACATAACACGGGCAAAATGGCCAATCATTTCGAGAATGAACATCAAGGGGGCCAACCACCACACAGGCCCCAAAAAATGTTTTATATATTTAGTCCCATGGAACTTTATTCCGATGATGTGCGTAAACACAAATGTGCAAAGAGCCAGGGCCAGGGTGGTATTGAGGTTGGCAGTGGGCGAAAAAAAGCCGGGCACAAGCCCGAGCAGATTGGACACAAGGATGAAAAAGAAGACCGTGGCAATATATGGGAAAAAGAACTTTCCCTCTGGCCCGGTAATCTCCACCATAAAATCTTCAAGTCCACCAACAATGACTTCAATGACGTTCTGCCCTTTTTTGGGGAGAAGTTTAACCCCTCTTCCAAACAGGACGGCACTGATGATAAGAATGAGCATAACAAACCACATGTGTGTCACTTGTAAATAATTATGGGCAAAATGCTCCAATCCCATGGCAGATAGGATTGCGTCTATAAAAAAAATCGGATGCTCCATAGATCTAAGATGTCTCCTTTGAAAATGTTGTTCGGATCATTAGGATTCCTAAACTTACAATACCAATAACCACTATTGAGAGTCCCACAGTCAAACCCACAGGATCTATCCATTTCTGTGACAAAGATAGATAGATTAATATACCCATTGCTGCAAG
>JAKLQB010000776.1 GCA_022013615.1 Desulfobacterales bacterium
CCCTTATTTTGCCAGGACTATTTTCATTGGAACAATGGAACATATCGTGACAAGGTGGCTTTTGAAAGATATGTCCTATTCCCTGTTCGAGAATTTAGAAGAAACATTTGACCTGTTGGTAGATGCCTTCAAAGTAAATGAATCTAAAACCGTTGGCTAAAAACTGTTTCAAATGACAGAGATTATGGATTTTGCAGTTGACATGGCAGCTACATCAAAGCTACATTAAAGCTATGTGTAGACTCTTTTTATTCACAAGAGAAACGTAAAGGAGGGTGGATTGATGGCAAAGTTACTATTTGAATGGGACTATTCATCATACCCGGGGGCAAAGGCATACCCCCATTTGTTCAAGCAGATTCAGATAGGTAATCTTATTGTACCTAACCGAATCAAGTATGCGGCCACAGAGGACAATTTGAACGACCTCAATGGTTTTGTGACCGATGCCGATGTCGCCTACATGAAAAGGCGGGCTGAAGGTGTCGTGGGTGGTCTGTGCTTTATGCAGGGCGTATACATGGACGAAGCCCGTAAGGGGCAGGGATATGTGGGTCAGGCAGCCTGCTGGGATGACAAATTCACCCCAGGTCTTAAGAGGCTCGCAGATGCGATTCATGAGGAAAAGGCCGTTGCCGGTTTCCAGTTGATGGATTGCGGCAGGGTCGGCGCGGTAGAGGTTGATAGTGGTCACGGCCCGTCCACTGTGCCTCAGCGTCTCCGAATCTTTAAGCCTATGTATGAGATGACCAACGCAGAAGTCAAAGAGATGGTACAGCAGAGCGTTGATGCCGCGAGAAGAGGTGTTGAAGCTGGTTTTGACATAGTAGAGATTTCAGGCATTGTGGGGTACCTGATCTCCAATTTTCTCTCCAGCTATACAAACAGGCGAACGGATGAGTATGGCGGCGACATCAGAGGCAGGTGCCAGGCCATGGTTGAGATTATCCAGGGGGTAAAGGAAGTGTGCGGCCCTGATATTCCTGTGGGTATCCGGCTCTGTTCCGAAGAGCTTCTGGATGATGTCCGGGGAAATACACCCGAGGAATCCATGGAGACTTACAAGATTGCCGAAGAAGCAGGAGCGGATTACATCAGTTGTACCCTTGGGTGGCAGGAATCCATCTATCCTGTGATCAGCAGGGACATTCCTCAGGGGAACTGGCTCCATCTGGCCAAAAGGGCCAAGGAGCATGTGAAAATACCCATCCAGATGGCCTATAGATTGTTCACGCCTGACAGACCGAATAAAGCCATAGGGGATGGTGAATTAGATATCTGGGAAATGTGCCGCTCAATGATTGCTGATCCCTTAATGCCCAAGAAAGTATTAGAGGGAAGAGAAGACGAGATAAGGCACTGTGTGGCGTGTAACCTTTGCCTTGCCAGGCTGTTCCGTGATGCACCCATGACCTGCTACATAAATCCCTTGTGCGCGCACGAACATGACGAAAGCTTTTATCCTCAAAAAGCAGAGGAAGAAAAGGAGGTTATGATCGTTGGCGCGGGTCCGGCAGGCCTTGAGTGTGCCTATGTGGCGACCCAAAGGGGGCACGAAGTGCATGTCTATGACAAGAGGGAGGAGCTTGGCGGCACCCTGCTGGAGGCATCAAGGGCTCCTTATGGGGATGAGGAATTGATGACCTGTGTCAACTATCAAAAAAAGATGTGTGAAATGGCAGGTGTCGAGTTCCATCTCGGCACCGAGGTAACGGACGATTTGATCCAGGAAGAGATGCCCGACACCGTGGTTCTGGCCACAGGTCCTGTCTATTCAAAGATCCAGGGCCCGGGCGGGGATCGCGAAAACGTGGTCAATGTACTGGATGTAATGGCTGGTAAGGCTGAAGTTGGTGAAAACGTGGTCGTCTGGGGGAACCGAAAACCTGGCATTGGCGTGGCCCTTCATCTTGTCAAACAGGGTAAAAAGGTCACAATTGTTGGCAAGGAAAAATCCGCCGGATTTGATATCAATCCATCCTTCAAATGGCGGTATATGATTTATCTCCGGCAGAATGGCATTATGGCCTATAACGACTGTGATATAGAAGAAATTAATGACGGTGAAATCATTGTAAAAACCTTTGATGGATATCGGTTTCCGGTCAAATGCGACACTGTGGTTGTGTCCACGCGGGAAGCAAACGACAGTTTAAAGAAGGTGGTCCAGGCAGAAGGTGTCGAACTTTTTGTCATTGGAGACGCCCTGGTACCCCGCAACTTGTCCAGTGCTGTACATGACGGCTATCGGATCGGCATCAGGATCTAAGGAGGAGGTAGAAAAATGCCAGTTAATGCAGAAAAGGAAATTACTAAATTATGGCGGAATCTCCACAATGCCCAGGGAGAAATCTGTAAAACTTTTTACCGATGGCGGGAGGTCGCATTAGAAATTGCCGGGCCTGATGCAAAGCCTCTGGATGTAGCCCTGAAGGCTGCTGAAATGATGGGCAAGGACATGGGTAAGGATTTTCTTCCCCGCCTTAATTGGTTGAAAGGCGAAGAGGGCTTTATGATGAATCTGGGAAGGTCCCTCGCAGGTCTATGGATAACCGAGGGAGGAATTGCCTTTGCTGAAAAGGGTGAAAACCCCGGAGAAATCTTCGTAAAATGCACGAGGTGCCCGTGGCCAACCGCCGCTAAACAGTACGGCGTACCCATGGAAGAAGTCGCTTTGACGAGAGAGAGGCTTTTTCAGACCATGATCGAAGATGTTAGCGTCTTTCTTAACATAAAAGTAAAAATTGAAATGCTGAAGGCCATCCCCAGAGGACAGGGAGAATGGTTATTCAGACTTTACAAAGAAGAATAGAGGAGTGAAATATGGCTGCTCAAATAGATACAGAAAAATGTACAATGTGCGGAGGGAACATCCAGCCTTTATGTGTTGAGGCGTGTCCGGATTTGGCAATAAGGGTGCAGGACGGCAGGATCGTGGTCACGGAGTTCATATGTGAGGACTGCAACGAATGCGGTTGTGTATGCCCTGATCATGCGATCACAGTTCCCTTGGAAAAAGTAACGTTTTAGGGGAATTATAATTGAGGAATTATGGGATTGAGGGATTGAGTAATTCCTAAATTCCCCAATTCCTAAATTTATTGAATTACTAAGGAGATAATCATGAAGGTAAACAAAATAGATCATATATGCATTGCTGTAAAAGACCTGGATGAGGCCAGAAAGATCTGGGAGCCGATTCTTGGTAAATCAGAACCGGATGACCCTTATATTGATGAGCCTGAAAAGATAAGAGTGGCAAGATACTGGGTGGGTGAAGTGGGCTTCGAGTTGATGGAATCCACAACACCGGATGGGGATGTGGCCAAGTTTATCGAGAGAAACGGTGAAGGTGTAATGCTCATCAGTTTCAATGTAGACAACACACGTGAGGCCGTTGATGAGTTGAAGCAGAAAGATTATCCGTTTATACCGGACAAAAAAGGCGAGGTTGCCAGACCTTTCCGTGATTGCGAATTTGCCTTTATACATCCCAAAAAGGTGAACGGCGTCTTGCTTGAGCTGATAGATTATAAGTGGGATGAGCTTAAGAATAGATAATCGTTCACTTTCTGGTTGAGTGGTTGGTTAAGTCGTTGAGTTGTAAGTTGTCTTGAAAGCCATCTAAGTCCACCAATCGACCACTTAACCTTATACCAATATTTCAATCCTTTATTCCGTAACAAATCTGATAATGACGTAGGCTTGATGGGAAAGCGATATAAGACCTTTGAAGTCTATCTGGTGTATCTTGACCCGGATAAATGTGACGGGTGCGAGGAGTGTGTAAAGATGTGTCCGGTGGACGTTTTTGACATGTCGCACAAGGCGTCTCCTGGGCGCCCCCAGAATTGCATGGGATGTGGAACATGTGTTGCGCTCTGCAAGTCAAACGCTATCATCATCACAGAAATATGAAGATAAAATTGCAGAGCAATTTTATGAGGTGAATGTATGAATGATTCAATATTGATAATCGGTGCAGGCGTGGCTGGAATTAACGCTGCCTTGAATGTTGCCAGCTATGGTACAAAGGTCTATCTGGTGGATGATACACCAAGTATAGGAGGCATGATGGCAAGGCTGGATAAAACCTTCCCCACAAATGATTGCTCTATCTGTATAGAAGCCCCGCAAATGTACGAAGTGGATAATCATCCCAATATAGAAATACTTTCGAATACAGAAGTCAGAAGGGTCAAGAAGGGTGATGGTGATTTCAAGGTCAGGTTAGTGCAAAAGGCCAGGTTCATTGATGAGGAGAAATGTACGGGATGCGGGGCGTGTATGGAGGCATGTCCGGTGAGTATTCCGGATGAAATGGATGGCAGGATATTCGGGAACAGGAAACTCGTTTTTATGCCTTTCCCTCAGGCCGTACCGAACATTGCTGTTATTGATCCCGATTGTCGTTTCGGCAAGATGCGTGAAAATGGAGCCTGTGTAGGGGGATGTGTCGTCGATTGCAGCCAGTGCAGGGAATGTCCCATCGCCTTATGTGTAAAGGCCTGTCAAAAAGAGGGCAAGGATGCTGTGCGCCTCTGGCAGTCTAATAAGAACATCAATGTCGATGTCAAGAGCATTATCGTGGCTACAGGTATTATGGATGACATCCCTGCTGAAGGATTACACGGATACAAGGTGTGTGAAAATGTGATCACGAACATGGAGTTTGAGAGATTGATGAATGCGGGGGGGCCAACTGCAGGGCAGATTATAAGACCATCGGACAGGGAACATGCTCACAAGATCGCCTGGCTTCAATGTGCGGGCCGCGGTCTGGACCATGGGGTGCCTTACTGTTCAAAGGTATGCTGTATGATTGCCGCAAAGCAGACAATCATTACGAAAGAGCATGATGCATCCGTAGAGACCTCTATATTTTATAATGACCTGAAGGCATATGGGAAAGGCATGTGGGGCTTTTATGAGAAGGCCGTGGAAGCCGGTATAAGGTATGTGAGGGCGAGGCCCTATGATGTTTTTGAAGATCCAGAGACAAAAAATGTCGTTATCAGATATGAGGATCTGGAAACAGGGGAACTCATTAAAGAGGAGTTTGATCTCCTTGTGCTTTCAACAGGGCTCGTCCCAAGCGACAGGAACAAGAGACTGGCAAAGGTATTAAAGATCGACCTGGATAAATTTGGGTTCTTCAAAGAGGAAGACCCGCTTATGGCACCTTTGGAAACAAAGGTTAAAGGAATATACCTGTGCGGGGGCGCGACCGGTCCCATAGATATATCCGAATCGGTTGTCCAGGCCACTGCGGCAAGCATGAAGGCGGTGTTGTAGATTGACTATTGACTATTGACTATTTCGTAATAAGTCTATTTACCGATCATTGCGAGGAGAGAAGCGAGGAAGCGGGGTTTTGTAGTTAATTCAATAGTCAATAGTCAATCGTCAATATTCAATAACAAAGGGGCGTTCAATGAACGATGAAGAAACAAGGGTAGGCGTATTTGTCTGTGATTGCGGTTCAAACATCGCGGCTTTTGTGAATGTACCGGAGGTTGTGGAGTACTCCAAGGG
>JAKLQB010000777.1 GCA_022013615.1 Desulfobacterales bacterium
AAAGAAATCTTTTCGCTGGATCACCTGCCCAAATCCATGATTGTTCTTGGTGCCGGCCCCATCGCCATGGAGATGGCCCAGTCTTTCATTCGCTTGGGAACACAAGTTATGGTAGTTCAGCGAAGTGGTCAAATTCTGAGCAAAGAGGACAAGGACATGGCTGATGAAGTCATGAACGTTTTAGGCTCCGAGGGCGTGGTATTCCATCTCAATACCTCTGTTATCCGTACCAATGACCATGGTGTTGAAAAAGAGGTTATTATTAAAACTGGCGGAGGAGAGACGGTTAATCTCAGGGCCGAGATGGTTCTGGTGGCCATGGGAAGAACTGCTAATTTGGAAGGCCTCAGTCTTGATGACATCGGCATCGAATTCGATAGAAAGGGCCTGAAAGCAGATGACAGGCTGCGGACAAGTCAAAAACACATATATGCTGCGGGTGATGTGACAGGCGCATATCAATTTACACACGCTGCGGGATATGAAGGAGGCATTGTGATCAGCAACGCTATTTTTCATCTTCCCAGAAAGACCGACTACACATTTCTTCCGTGGTGTACTTATACGGACCCTGAACTTGCCAGCATTGGAATGAATGAGAAAGCAGCCAAGGCCGCCGGAATTGAATATTCGGTGTGGACGGAAGCATTTAAGGACAATGACAGAAGTCTTGCAGAGGGTGAAAGGGTCGGAAAGATAAAGATGCTCCTGGATGAAAAGGAGAAGCCTCTGGGTGTCCAGATCCTTGGACCACAAGCTGGAGAGCTGCTCAACGAATGGGTAGCCGTTTTAAACGGGAAGGTAAAGCTTTCCACCCTGGCCTCTGCTGTCCATCCATACCCGACGCTTGGCGAGATCAATAAGCGTGTGGCTGGCACGTTCTTTTCTCCCAAGATATTTTCAGAAAAGGTCAAGAAAGGCCTGAAATTCTTTTTCCATCTCAAAGGGAGGGCTTGTTGATTGGGTACTGGGTATTGGGTATTGGGTACTTGGATGGATGATTGGATGGTTGGGCGGGATGTTTAAATAATCTGCGGGAATCTGCGTAATCTGTGGATGGTATTGGGGTACTTGATAAAAGAGATGGAGACTGAAATGAAACAACTTACAAACACACGCGGTAAAGCCCTGGTGAAGGCAGGCATACTCATTGTCTTTATTGTTCTGGCCATTTCCTTTATCCGTTTTACACCAATTAAGGATTATCTGACAGCGGAAGCCCTGGGTCATTTCCTGGAAGCGGCAGGGCACTGGGCCCCCGTGCTCTTCATGTTGATTTACGCCATTGGGATATGCCTGTTCTTGCCCGGAACATTGTTAACCGGGTTAGGAGCCGCCATTTTTGGGGCCTACTGGGGTTTCTTATATGTCTGGATCGGCGCCATGCTTGGCGCGAGTGCTGCGTTCTTTATCGGACGGACCCTGGGAAGAGAGTTTGCTGCCTCGCTTATAGGAGACAGGCTCAAAAAATATGACGATGCCATTGAGCGAAACGGTTTTGCAACAGTCCTTTACCTGCGGTTGGTCTATTTCCCATTCACGCCCATGAATTTCGGCATGGGCCTGACCAAGGTGCATTTCCGCGACTATTTTTTCGGAACCGGTTTGGGTATTATTGTTGGCACATTCATTTTTACATTTTTCATAGGGACACTCAAAGAGGTGTGGGCATCAGGTAACTGGGAAGAGCTGATATCTTTCAAGGTCTTTTTTTCCATTGGACTTTTCATCTTTTCATTCTTTATTCCCAAAATCATCAAAAAGTTCAAAGGGGAGTAAAGAATTAGGTAAAAGTTAAGCCGTCTATTATTTAACAGGATTAATCCCGCTTATAGCGGGAGACTGGCTTATTTTAATCTTGTAAATCAAAACACTTATCCTGGCAGACCTGCACTTAGGAAAAACGAGGCACATGTACCCCAACTGCCTGCCGACAGGTATGCAGCTGAGCACAGCCTTAGATGGCGTGCTCCAATGTGAGCGCAGCACTTTTGGCCTGTGTAGGTTTGCAACGTTAGCACCTGACACCGAAACTCCGCCTCGGAGTCATTTATGGAATGAACTTTATGACAAAAATTTACGTTGCTCGTAACCACATATATTGTGGATGTATATTCTCGATACTACAATATACATTAAGTTCATTAGGAGGGTTTAACCAACTATAGCTATAACTGTCCGGCGGAAAACATTATTATTGTAACACAGGATTCATAAAAGGATGTACAGAACATAAAAATCGTGTTTATCCTGTTATCCTGTCTAAATAAAGATGAACTGTTAAGAAAAAACTTCGCCTGTGAGGAGGGTACAAAATGCAAATAGCTATGATCGGATTGGGACGGATGGGCATGAATATGGCGAAAAGACTCTTGCAGGGAGGGCACAGTGTAATCGCTTATAATCGAACCCCCAACAAAACGGATCAACTTGTAAAGGAAGGAGCCATTGGGGCCTACTCACTTAGTGAGGTGGTTGAAAAGCTCTCTCCACCACGTGTCACCTGGGTAATGTTACCTGCCGGCCCCACTGTGGATGACCATATCGTCCAGCTTAAAGAAATTCTATCCCCAGGTGACATTGTCATTGACGGCGGAAATACCTATTACAAGGACGACATTCGGCGTGCTGACCTGTTAGCCGAAAAGGAGATCAAATTTATAGATGCAGGTGTCAGTGGTGGTATATGGGGTCTGAAGGTAGGCTATTGTCTAATGATTGGAGGGGAAAAAGAAACCTACCAATACCTTGAGCCCATATTTAAGACCCTGGCTCCCGAAGAGGGATATCTTCACTGCGGAGAAGTTGGTGCCGGTCATTTTGTGAAGATGGTCCACAATGGAATTGAGTACGGTATGATGCAGGCTTACGGTGAAGGGTTTGATATTTTGGAGTCATCTCCTTATTCTGAATCATTGGACTATGCCGCAATCTCACATCTTTGGAACCAGGGGAGTGTTGTCCGCTCATGGTTACTGGAGCTAATGGAGTCTGCCTTTACCAAAGATGCAAACCTTTCGGGTATCAGAGGATATGTAGAAGATTCAGGAGAAGGGCGCTGGACGGTTCAGCAGGCCATAGACACCGGTGTTTCAGCGCCGGTGATTGCATTATCCCTAATGCGCAGATTTCGCTCTCAAGTAAGGGACTCTTTTTCGGACAAAGTTGTCGCAGCCCTTCGACGGGAGTTTGGCGGCCACGCGGTGGTTGTGGCTGATAAGAAATAATAGAATTGATGGGTATCGCTCCACTCTACCCATCCTACTGCAGTGCAATCGCCCACCGCAAAGCACGCAAAAGGCGCAGAGCTTTTTAAAGGAAGAATATCGTTATGGACAAGACGGATGAGATGAGGAACTTAGATAACGCCACCATGGCAGAGACCACAACCCCGGATATGGGGATTCCATTTGAGTCCTGCCTCATTGAAGGCACCCCCGATCCTTGTATGGTCGTTATAGTGGGCGCATCAGGTGACCTGACTGCCAGAAAAATCGTTCCTGCCCTTTTTAATTTATTTCTTAATCATGGATTGCCCGATCCCTTCCTTGTTGTTGGATGCGCACGCACAAAGCTGAGTAATCAGGAATTCAGAGATAAGATGAAAACCGCCTTGAAGACAGCAAACATCCTGGATGATCAAAAGTGGCAAGACTTTTTCAAATCGCTTTACTATCAGGCAATTGACTACGGTGAACTCTCCTCTTTCAAGGCACTGACCAGGTTTCTCAGGGAACTGGACAAAAAACATGGCACTGGCTGGAACAGGGTTTTTTACCTGGCTATTCCACCGTCTCTATATAAGTCAACCGCCCAAATGTTAGGAGAGGCCGGTCTTTCAGTGGAAAGCGAAAAGGAAAATAGCTGGGCAAGGATCGTTGTGGAAAAACCATTCGGTCGTGACCTGGACACTGCCATCGACCTGGACCGATCCCTGCATGAGCATTTTCAAGAGCATCAAATCTTCCGGATTGATCATTACCTGGCCAAGGA
>JAKLQB010000778.1 GCA_022013615.1 Desulfobacterales bacterium
TCAAAAAGTTCGGATATATTATCCCTTCTTGGGGGGCCATTCAGATTACTTTTAAATTTGTCAGTGACTTTCATACTCTACAGCATCCCCGCTTTTGAGACCCGAGGGATTTGTAATAATCAGTTCCTGGTCATCCAGGCCTGAAATGACTTCAACCCGTTGATCATAATAAGCGCCTAATGTAACCTCTTTAAACAGGGCCTTGTCATTTTTTACCACAAACAATCCAATCTGCCCATCCTGCTCCGCAAGCCACGCCGAGGGTACCTTAATTGTCTTTTGCTCATTCACAATGGGAAATTTGACTCTGACGGTCATGCCATCGGCCATCCTCAAATCTGGATTATTGACCATCAACTCCAGGGGAAAAGACTTGGTAGAAGGATCGGCAGTGGGGGATCGGAAGAACAACCTGCAGGAAAAGGTTTCCTGGGGGAATGCATCCATTGTAAAGGAAAAATCCTTGTGCCTGTCCAGGATATGTATATCCTTTTCGCCAATTGATACTTTTATCTTCAAACGCGCGAGATCGACTACCCGGGTGATAATTGTTACCGGCGGTACCACAATCACCTCCCCTTCTTCCACCTCACGAAAAGCGATGATCCCGTCGCAGGGGGCATGAAGACTTGACTTTCTCAGTCGATCCTTAGCCAGGGCCAGCGCTGCCTCTGTTTGCGCTACATTAGCTCGGGCCGCCTTTCTATCCTCAATGCGCGGTCCCTCCCTTGCAAGGATGAGTTGCTGTTTGGCTGATTCCTTTTTAGCGCTGGCCATATCAACCATTCGCTTGGAGGAATCGTACTCGCTGTCAGAAACTGAACGGGATTCATAGAGGCCCTTTATCCTGTTGAAATTCTTTTTCGCCTCAAACAGGGCAGCCTCTGCTTCTTTTAATACGGCTTCGGCAATAAGGATCTCTTCAGGCCTGCTCCCCTTTTCTATCTTTTCCAGGTTGCTTTTGGCGGCCTGAACTGTAGCCGTCGCCTGGTTGACATTGAGCCGAATACTGCTTGTGCTGATTTCGGCAAGGAGCTGACCTTTTTTTACCCTGTCTCCTTTTTCAAAATAGAGTTTTTCAATGGTTCCACCAGTTTCGCCGGCCACATTGACCTTGCGAAAGGCCGAAAGCACACCGACATATTCAATGCTTCCTCTTGGCGGAAGAGCTTCTGCCTGGCTCACTTTTACCGATTTGACCTTATTCACCTGTGTTTCCGTTTCAACACCGGTCTCCACCCTTTCACTACACCCAAAAAATACGATAAAAATCAGGATTATTCCCACAAAAGTCAATGGTCTTATTAGAGTATTCTGCATCATCTTCATAGTGCTCGCTTATTGCTATCTTCCTCTTAACCCCATTCTTTTCAGATGGACCTGAAGCGTCATGAGGGCGGCAGGTGTAACACCGGAAATCCTGGAGGCCTGTCCGAGGGATATCGGTCTCACTTTGCTCAGCTTTTCTCTGACCTCCGTGGTAAAACTGTGAACAGAGCCGTAATCCATATCTTCCGGAATCCTGACCCCTTCCATGCGTTTCAGTTTTTCCACCTGGCGCTCCTGGCGATCAATATAACCCTCATACTTTATCCTTGTCTCCACCTCAACGGCAACCTGTTCCTCTGTTTCTGAAAGCTCAGGGTCGAAAAAACGTAGATGGTCAAAAAATATATCGCTCCGTTTCAAGAGTTGACCCAACGTTGTTGCATTCTTTATTGGTGCCGACCCTATTTCTTTTAGCCGATCTAATACTCGAAGATCCGGTTTCAGCTTAAACCCGTTTAGCCGGGCGAGCAGCTTCTCCACTTTATCCCTTTTCCTGTTAAACTGATGGTAAACGTCGTCAGGGACCAACCCCAGGCGATAGCCTATATCCCTTAGCCTGAAATCGGCGTTGTCTTCTCTTAAAAGCAGACGATACTCCGCCCTGGAGGTAAACATCCGGTATGGCTCATTAGTTCCCTTTGTGATCAGATCATCGATCAGCACGCCGGTATAGGCCTGTGACCGGGAGAGGATCAATGGGTCTTCTCCCCGGATTTTCAGCACTGCGTTAATTCCTGCCAACATGCCCTGTGCGGCAGCCTCTTCATAGCCGGAGGTCCCGTTTATCTGGCCGGCGTGAAAAAGCCCTTTCACCA
>JAKLQB010000779.1 GCA_022013615.1 Desulfobacterales bacterium
CATCCAGATAAGAAGAATTATCGACAATCAGGTTAAAAACCGGATCGAACGTATTCCAGGGGTGGCCTCTTTGGATATTCGGGGTGGGCTGGACAGGGAAATCCATGTCAACCTGAACGCGGAGAAGATAAAAGCCCTGGGGCTTCCCATCGACCACCTTCTAAATCGTCTCAGGGAAGAAAACATCAATCTTCCGGCCGGCACCATCGAACAGGGGCTTCTCGATGTCACCATCCGAACCCCGGGGATTTATACTGATTTAGATGAGCTGCGAAATACGGTTGTGGCCATCCGGGAAGGGGTGCCCATTCAGCTAAAAGAAATTGCCAACGTAGAAGATGCATGGGAAAAAGTGACTCGGATCGTTCGGATAAACGGCAAGCCCGGCGTTCGCCTTTCGGTAAACAAACAATCGGGTAAAAACACCGTGGAGGTGGCGACCGGGGTGCTCAAAGAGATAGAACGGATCAACAGGGACATCCCCCAGCTCCATATTATCCCCATCATCGACACATCCGATTATATCCAGCGCTCCATCACCAACGTGGGCACCACCATCCTATACGGCGGAGTGCTGGCCGTCTTCGTGCTGCTGCTTTTTCTCCGGAACATCCTCAGTACCGCCATTATCGCCGTCACGATTCCCATATCCATGATTGCCACCTTCGCCTTGATGTATTTCAACGGGTTTACGCTGAATCTGATGACCCTCGGCGGTCTGGCGCTCGGCATCGGCATGCTGGTGGACAATTCCATCGTGGTACTGGAAAACATCTACCGGCTTCGAGAATCGGGCCAGGATCCGGAATCGGCGGCCGTAAAAGGAAGCCAGGAAGTAATGGCCGCGGTCATTGCCAGTACCCTGACCACTCTGGTCGTGTTTTTACCGCTTATTTTTGTGCGCGGCATGTCCGGCATCATGTTCAAACAACTCGCTTACGTGGTGAGTTTTTCTCTGGCCTGTTCTCTGGCCGTGGCGCTGACGCTCCTGCCCATGCTGGCCTCCCGGGTGCGCACCCCGGTCATCGTTGAGAAAAAGAATGGCACTGGTCAGGGCGGTAAGATTTTTCATATAACAGGGCAAATTTTTGCCTGGCTGGAAAATGAGTACAAAAACTTCCTCCGCTTTGCCCTCAACCATCGGATACTGATATTAGGAACCGTATTTCTGGCATTTTTAGGAAGTCTTTTCCTGATTCCATTGGTGGGTGTTGAGTTGATGCCTGCAACTGATGAGAGCGAAGTACGGGTCTATGCGGAGATGGCCGTGGGCACCCGGCTCGATTTGGTAGATCGGGGCTTTCAGGAGATCGAGGCCATCGTGAAACGGGAGGTGCCGGAGATCAAAAACACAGTGGCCTTTATCGGCGGTTCCAGTTGGCGGGCGCGGGGATCAAATACTGGTGAGATGCGCATTGCTCTGAAGCCGGTCAAAGAGCGGACCCGATCCAGCGATGAGATAGCAGCAGACCTTCGCAAAAAGCTCATTTTTATGCCGGGCATCAAAATTCGAACCCGTGCCGGACAAGGGCTCTTTGTGCTTCGAATCGGCACCGGGGGAGATGAAAATGTCCAGGTGGAAGTGCGCGGCCACGATCTTGAAACATCAGATGCCCTGGCCCATCGGGTTGAGGAGATCATCGGGGATGTGGACGGCATTACCGACACCAGAATGAGCCGGGAGACCGGGACCCCGGAAGAGCTCATTGTCGTGGACCGGCAAAAGGCCGCCGACATGAGACTTACGGTATCCAAGATTGCCAACATGCTGCAAACGGTGCTTTCCGGGACCTCTGCGGGCAATTACCGGGAAGGGGGAAACGAGTATCAAATCCGGGTAAAGATCGCGGGGGCTGAGAAAAAAGACCTTCGGGATATCCTGGACCTTCCCATCACCAATGCCGAGGGCGAACGGGTTGTGCTCCGTAACGTGGTGGGGGTCCGCCCCAGACGAGGGCCGGTGCTAATCGAACGCAAAGACCAGGAGCGGGTGGCCTATGTAACAGCCAATATCAGCGGCCGGGATATGGGCTCTATTCTGGCCGATATCCGGAAGGGCTTGCAATCGGTGCCAGTGCCCAGGGATTTCACCATCCTTTTTGGAGGAGATTACGAAGAGCAGCAGAAATCCTTTAGCGAGCTTTTGATGAGCTTTGTGCTGGCGTTGGTGCTGGTATATATGGTGCTGGCCTCGCTTTATGAGTCGCTGCGATATCCCTTTGTAGTGATGTTTTCCGTACCGCTTGCGGCTATCGGCGTGATCCTGATGCTCTTTTTGACCGATACCACCTTTAACGTTCAATCCTATATCGGTTGTATCATGCTGGGCGGGATTGTGGTGAACAACGCTATCCTGCTGGTGGATCACATCAACCTGCTGCGCCGCCGGGACCGGCTGCCGGTTCAAGAAGCCATCATAGAGGCCGGCAGAAGACGCCTCCGGCCGATTATGATGACCGCCACGACCACCATTTTGGCCATGACGCCGTTGGCTGTTGGCATCGGTGAGGGCGGTGAAGCCCAGGCACCCATGGCCAGGGCCATTATAGGCGGGCTGATCAGTTCGAGCCTGATTACGCTGGTGGTGGTCCCCTCAGTGTATGCGCTCTTTGAACGAAAGAGGCTAAAGGCTGAGACCTCCGCCGTTGTGGAACAGGCTGACCGTCAGATCCAAAAGCCTCTTGGCGAGGAGTCGACATGATGCTAATCTCCTGCTTTCGAAAGTCATTTGGAATGCTGCTTATTTTGGGCCTTTTACTTTTGCCGTCATCCTGTGTGACCACAAAAGACGTAAAGACCGCAGATAAGAAAATCCCGTCGGCCACATACGGTACAAAGGATATGCCGGCACCAGTTGAAATCAAGCCCAAGACCCCGCAGACCGTAAATATCCCGGAAAAAGGCCCGCTTAAAATCACGGTAGAAGACGCCATCCTCATCGCCCTGGAGAACAACCGCTCGCTGGTGGTGGAGCGGCTTAATCCTTCTATCCGGCAAACCTTTGAGGATCAGGAGCGGGCCGTGTTCGACCCGACGGTAGAGGCCGAAGTCTCTGCCCGTCGAAACGATAGTAAGAGCCTCAACCAGTCCGGAAGTTATACTGAAAGTTCGGTAAACGATGTCTACCAGGGAAGCATTTCTTTCAAAGAATTCTTTCCCGCCGGCACATTTGTGGAAGCAGGCGCCATCACAAAAACCACAGATTCCAACCTGTACAATGACCCGTTCTCCTCCACCTTCCTAGGGCTATCGGTCACCCAGTCGCTGCTTCGCGGGTACGGCACGGATGTGAACCTGGCTCGGCTTCGTCAATCGCAGCTCGAAACCGAGATCACCCAATACGAGCTTAGGGGGTTTAGCGAATCATTACTGGCGCAGGTTGAAACCACCTATTGGGACTATGCCCTGTCCCAGCGGCAGATCGAAATTGTAGAGGAGTCGCTGAAGCTTGCCAAGCAGCAGATAGCCGAGACTGAAGAGATGATCCAGGTGGGAGCCATGGCAGAAGCAGAGCTTGCGGCGGTGCAGGCCGAGGTGGCCGCCCAGCAACAGGGGCTAATCAATGCTAAAAGTACAATGGAGTCTACCCGGCTCCGGCTGCTCCGGCTGCTAAACCCGCCAGGGCAGACCCTCTGGTATCGGGACGTCACCCTGGTGCATCCACCCACACTGCCGGAAATAAAACTTGATAAAGTGGAGGCACACGTGGCGTTAGCTATTCGGATGCTACCGGTGATCAACCAGGCAAAACTAAATATTCAGTTGGAAGACCTTGAAGTCGTTCGCACAAAAAACGGGCTGCTTCCCCGAATGGATCTTTTTATTACCCTTGGAAAGACCGGATATTCCGACTCCTTCTCAGGGTCGGTGAGCGATATTACTGGAGACAGCTATGATGCGATGGCGGGGCTCAACTTCGAATATCCAATTTTCAACCGCGATGCCAGGGCGCAGCACCGGAGGGCGATTCTTCGCCAAGATCAGGCCGAAATGGCCTTAGATAACCTAAAGCAGCTTGTTGATCTGGATGTGCGAAATGCTTACATTGAAGTAAATCGCACGAAAGAGCAAATTTCCGCCTCTTCTGCCACCCGTAAATTTGATGAAGAAAAGCTGCGCATCGAAACCGAAAAGTTTCGGGTAGGAAAATCAACCAACTTTCTGGTGGCTCAGGCCCAGCGTGATCTTTTGATCAGCCGGATCGCAGAAGTGCAGGCCCTCGCAAACTATCTGAAGGCACTGATAGATCTTTACCGACTGGACGGTTCACTGCTTGTGCGGCGCGGCATTTCAGCCCCCGGCAGCGACCCCGTCGAATATTCTACAAAGAACAATTAATGAGAAATTTGTTCTTTTATAAGGGAAAGAAAGAGAAATGGGCAAATAATGCTGTACTTCTAGTTAACGACTGATTTAAGATTGATTTTTTAGGACAAAAACTGGCTTCAAGTCAAAGGCCAACGCCGACTCGCTTTTCGGTACTCGATAATCTCACTCTAATTGAATTACCATTGAAGTCC
Source organism: Desulfobacterales bacterium (assembly GCA_022013615.1). The sequence continues at coordinate 4,521 of JAKLQB010000779.1, forward strand.
TTTGTATTCTTCTTAATTTGTGGCTTGTCACACGGTCCGAGCATAACTCGGTGCAGTGACGTCCTTTAGCATTGGTGCGCATGACCCGAAAGTTCAATATAGCAAGCCGTCCCTGTATTTGCTGTGATTCGTCTCGACAGAGGCCGTACGGGAAGCTGCCAAAAGGGCAATATCTTCGCTGTACCGATTGCGGGCTGATCTGTCAGGACGGGTCAGTGCCTTATGAGGAGACCCAAGCGGGTTATGAGCGGGAGAATCCAGAGTGGGACGTGAATACGTTCGATGAGTTGCCGCATCGTTTTCGTCAGGCCCCACAGGGGATTTTCAATGGGATTAAACGCTATAGGACCGAGCCATGCTCAGTGTTGGACATAGGCTGTTACCGAGGCTTTTTGCTTAAGTATTTCCAGAGCCATGGGTGGACGGACGTGTTTGGTATCGAACCGTCGAAGTCGGCGAGTGCCTTCGCAGGAGCCCGTCTTGGACTCGATGTTTTCAACGGATATTTAGAGGACTATATTGCTGACGAATCCTGGCGTCGCTTCGATGTCGTAGTGGTGGCACAGGTTATCGAGCATACACCCAATCCGGCCGATTTCATAGAAGCTGTGAAACAGGTTATGGCCACCGACGCCATCCTTGTTCTTGAGCTTCCGTATTTCAGTGGTCCAAATGTGTGGGCTAAAGCAACGGCGTCTCGGCTCGAGTTGGGCAAATCAGCCTGGAATTTCCTGAGCTTTCCGAAACATATCTATAACTTCACGCCAAGGGCCATGAAGATTCTGCTGCAGCGACGAGGGTTTAAGGTGCTCGAATGGAGTGTGCGGAGCAAGATTCGAGAGAAGGATGGATACTTCATGAAAAAGGTGCGACTTATCAAGGGAAAGCTCCGGTGGGGTAGTACAATGCAGTTCATCGCCCAGGTGGGACAGTCTGCTTCATCCAGCAGTTGACTTTTGACTGATATCCCCAGGAGCCAGTAAAGGAAAGAAAAAGAAAGGAAATGGAACAGACAAATAATACTCAAATAAAAAACGGGGGATTAGTTCGTAAGCCTAACCCCCCGATAATAGTGAGTAAAAGAAATATTAAAATGGTGCCGAAGGCGGGACTTGAACCCGCACGCCCGTAAGGCACTACCCCCTCAAGATAGCGTGTCTACCAGATTCCACCACTTCGGCAAGTATCCCAAGTATTATTTGACTTACTGAGTTTCCCCGGTCTTCGCCGGCGTCTCAGTGCTTGTAGCGGCAGGCACCTCTGTGCGCGGGACACCTTCCATAATAGATGAGGTGCCCACTCTACCGTAGAAGAACGAAAGGCCCAGGCTCGTCAGCATAAATATTATAGCTGCTACCGTCGTTACTTTGTGCAAAAACGATGTTGCTCCGCCACTTCCGAACACTGTCTGGCTTGAACCGCCAAAAGCCGCTCCCATGTCTGCCCCTTTACCTCTTTGAAGAAGAACAATCATGATAAGAGCGATACAGACGCTCACATGCACAGCGATAATGATAAATTTCACTTCTTTACCCCTTTAATAAAACTGATAGACATCAATGATCTACTTAGTCTTAACTCTTACCTAAATTTTAATATTTTGCAATAAAAATTACATTTCCTGAAAACGAATAAGCCGGACAAAGGAATCTGACTTCAGGCTCGCGCCTCCTACAAGGGCGCCATCTATATCGGCCTCTGACATAAGTTCCTTAACATTATCCGGTTTTACGCTCCCACCATAGAGTATTCTAATCTGCTGGGCTAACTTGGAGTCAAAATTATTTTCAATCCACTTCCGGATAAAATAATGGACCTCCTGAGCCTGTTCAGGGGTGGCGGTTAGACCCGTACCGATTGCCCATACAGGTTCATAAGCCAAAACCGTAGAAGGCGGCATGTCTCTTTCAGCCTTGAAATTCTTTAAAGAAGCAACCAGTTGATCCTCAATCACCTCGAATGTCTGACCGGCCTCCCTTTGTTCAAGAGTCTCCCCGATGCACAAAATTGGGACAATACCCAGGGCCACTGCTGATTTCACCTTGAGATCAATCCCTTCGCTCGTTTCGCCAAAAAGCATTCTTCTTTCTGAATGACCCAAAATGATATGGGTGCACCCAATCTCCTGAAGCATCCTCCCCGATATCTCACCAGTAAATGCACCACTCATTTCCCAATGCATGTTCTGAGCACCCAATAAAATCTTGGAGTTTCCAATGGCCTGTTTTACTGCGGTCAGGGCCGTAAATGGGGGGGCCACCAGCACATCCACCTCCGGAAGATCCGAAATACTATCTGCAATGGCGTTGACGAGCGAAACAGCTTCGTCAAGATCCAGATTCATTTTCCAGTTGCCAGCAATCAAAGGTTTTCTTTCCATTATTCTCATACTCCTTAAATTAACTGCCAGCCATATAAAGCGCCAGGTCTATCATGCGGTTTGAGTAGCCGAATTCATTGTCATACCAGGCCAGGATCTTGGCCATATCGCCAACCACCATTGTGCAGAGGCCATCGATCGTCGAGGAGACCGAAGTGCCATTAAAATCCGTGGAAACCAGAGGTTCATTACTGTAAGCCAGAATTCCTTTAAGGCTGGTTTCAGAGGCTTCCTTGAAGACACTGTTGATTTCATCCACCGTAGCAGATTTTCCCAGTTGGACAACAAGGTCTACCACCGACACATTGGGCGTTGGTACACGAATAGCCATTCCGTTAAGTTTTCCTTCCAATTGGGGCAGGACCAAAGATACGGCCTTCGCAGCACCTGTGGTGGTTGGAATCATGGACAGGGCCGCAGCCCGTGCCCTTCTGAGATCCCGGTGCGGGAAATCGAGCAACCGCTGATCTCCTGTATAGGAATGGGTCGTGGTCATGAGTCCTTTTTCAATCCCAAAATGGTCCAGAAGAACCTTGCAAGGCGGTGCCAGACAATTTGTTGTGCAAGAGGCGTTTGAAACAATATGGTGCCTTTCGGGATCATATTCATGATGATTTACACCCATGACCACCGTAATATCAGGCCCTTTTGCAGGTGCAGAAATAATCACCTTCCTGGCCCCTGCTTCCAGATGGTCAGCAGCCTTATCCCGTTCCCTGAAAAGGCCCGTACATTCGAACACCGTTTCAACCCCCATGTCATTCCATGGTAATCTTGCAGGCCCTTTTTCTGAATAGATCTCAATTTCTTTTCCATTCACAATCAAAGAATGGTCCGTATTTGAGATATCAGCGCCCAAAATACCGTGGACTGAATCATATTTTAACAGGTGCGCCAAAGTTGGAGGGTCGGTGAGGTCATTTATTGCCACAAATTCAATATCGGCATTATTGAGTCCCGCCCTGAATACCATCCTGCCAATTCGCCCAAAACCATTAATAGCTACTTTTAAAGACATTTTCTACATCTTACCTCCTTATTTCTGTTGAATTTATAATTGACGTCTCGGAATTTCTACAACCTACTAAAATTATAGATATTTATTGAGGCTTAGTGATTTTGCCTCATGCATGGAATATTGGAATGATGGAATATTGGAAAGTCGAAGATCCCGTCTTTAGCGGAAGTGGTTTTTAAAACAATTTCCACATTTATGAATACTTTTCACCTCTTTGTCAAGAGGAGTGTCGTCAATATCCCACTACCCCATTTTTCCAGAACCCATTATTCCATCGTTCCAGTATTCCAGTATTCCAATTGTGAGCGAAGCGAACTAACTTTCCCATGCCAAAAGTCCTTTTTACGCGGAGTTAAATTCTAATCACCCCCAATAAGTTTGATCATTCTGATTGCAGTAATTTCCCAGCTAAAGCGATGCTTCTTTTGCCAGCCTGCTCGGCCCTTTCGCCCAACTCACTCAATGTAAGGCGATCTCGATCCTGGGCCACGGCAACAACCATAGGCAGGTTGACGCCAGTTAGAACCTCTACGCTTTCTTCCTTCAAGAAAGAAAGGCTCAGGTTAGACGGGGTCCCACCGAACATATCAGTAAGGACAAGAACCCCTTTACCACTGTTAAGTTCCTTTATTTTTTTTGAAATCGTCTTCAGGAGTTCCTCACTCTCAGTCGTTGCGGTAATGGAAATGGCATCAGCGGCCTTCAGCCGTCCCACAATAAATTCAGCAGCACTCAAGAATTCTTTCCCCAAGTCACAGTGAGAAATAATTAGCAATCCGATCATAGTTTTCCTGACGACCTTTCAATAAAATTAAAATTCTTCATCGGTTTGAACAATCGTTTGATAAAGTTCTTTTTTAGTGCCGAGCTCCATCAACTTTTTACGGAAGTCTCTGTTTTTCAGAATTTTTGCTATCTTTGCCAGAACCTGCAGGTGAACACTGGAAGAGTCTTCTGGCGCTATGAGGAGAAAAAACAGATGAGCGGGTTGCCCATCCATAGAATCGAAATCAAGCCCCTGCCTGCTTCTTCCAAATGAGATAATGGGACGGCTGACACCGTTCATTTTTCCATGGGGTATGGCTACACCGTCACCGATGCCCGTGCTCCCCAGTCGTTCCCTCTCTACGAGGACTTTGACAAGCGCCCCTTTGTCTATAGAGGGCTCATGCCTGGATATTACTTCTGCCAGTTCCTCCAGAACGCCCTTTTTGTCCTTTGCCTTAAGCTCTGGGATAATATTATTTTCTTCTATTATTTCAGGAAGTTTCATCCTATCAATCCATTATACCGTTAAACAGTAATTTTAGCTGACCGGTTCGATAAGTCCTAAATTACCGTCCGATCGTTTGTAAATAACATTAATTTCTCTGGATTTGGCATTCCTGAAAACAAGAAAGTCCTGTCGAGAGAGATTGAGTTGCATAGCAGCTTCCTCCGGATCCATGGGTTTGGCAACCATTTTTTCAACCTCTATCACAGTTTCATCTTGACCGAATGCCGTATTATCATCTGTCTCCCCAATCACAGACCTGTCTTCACTTTTCAGATTCTCTGATCGGTGGTTTCTTATTTTGGATAGATGCCTTTTGACTTGCTTTTCAGTCTTGTCCATTACCTGGTCAATCGCCGAATACATATCCCCTGTTTCTTCAACGGCTTTAATCAGAGTACCGTTTAAACTAAGAGTCACATCCGCCTGATGCCTGAATTTCTCAACGGTCAATACGATATGAGCCTCCATAGGGGAATCGAGATATTTATTGATCTTGGAAATCTTTTCTTCGGCATAGGTTTTTAGACTTTCTATTGGTTCTGTGTGCCTGAATGTTACCGTAATATCCATAAAATATTCCTCCAAGAATAGTGAGTTTCCAAAGCAAAAGCAAGGAGTCAAAGAAATACTTTAATACGGGTTTTTACGCTTCCTCGATGGCAAAATGCCCATCATTTCCCGGTACTTCGCAACGGTTCGTCGTGCAACCCTTATATTAAGTTTTCTCAGGATATCTGAAATATCTTGATCACTGTACGGCTTAGTCGCTTTTTCTGTCTTGACGATTTTCCGGATCTGTTCTTTCACGCTCTCCGAGGCAACAGCATCTCCCACAACACTCCGAATAGAGCTGTTAAAAAAGAACTTCAGTTCAAAAATTCCTTGTGGCGTATGGACATATTTATTAGTTGTCACTCTGCTCACAGTTGATTCATGCATCTCAATGTTTTCAGCTACATCACGAAGGACAAGGGGCCTTAGTTGTGTAATTCCATTATCCAGAAAACCCCTTTGAAACCGGACAATACTCTCTGTCACCCTGTAGATGGTTCTTTGCCGCTGATGGATACTCTTTATCAGCCATGCCGCTGATCTCAGCTTTTCCTGGATATATATCTTGGCATTATCGGATAGTGAGTTTCCACCACGCAAGACATCCTTGTAGTAGGCATTGATCCGCAGTTTGGGTAAACCGTCTTCATTTTGCACTATTTCATAAGCATCACCTACTTTAAAGACATAAATATCCGGGGTTATGTATATCGTCTCCTCATCCGAATAGATCCTGCCTGGCTTTGGCTCCAGCCCCTTCAGGACGGTCACCGCTGCAAGTACATCAGTGACCGGCACCGAAAGACTTTTGGCGATCTGATCATATTTTCTGTTTTCAAGGTCCCCCAGGTGATCTGTGATTATCTTTTCGACAAGCGTCCCGCCGAGATTCTGGAATCTGATCTGGATGAGTAAACATTCCCGTGTGTCCCGGGCCGCCACACCAACCGGATCAAAATTTTGTAAAATAGCAAGCGTTCCAAGCACCCTTTCCATTGGATACCCCGTGACTCGAGATATCTCCTCCAGCGGGATATCCAGATATCCATCTTCATTCAAGTTCCCGATAATGTAAACCCCAATCTCCCTTTTTTCCACATCAAGACTGCTCATGTTCAGTTGCCACATTAGGTGGGAGTACAGATTGGTCTTGGAGGATGTAGTGCCTTCAAAGGAAGGAGTATCCTTTGGCTCGTAAGAAGTTTCCGCCCAACTGGTATTGTATTCGGACAGGTAGCTTTCCCAGTCCACATCATCCCGAACATTTTCCTCGATTGTCACTTCCGGGAGATCAGGAACATCCTCCCCATGCTCATCTTTCTCACCCTCGGTTTTTATATCATCCTCATCCGAAGACACAGCCTGTTCTTCCAGTAGCGGGTTTTCCTCCATTTCCTGAGTGATGCTGTCGAGGAGTTCAAGCCTTGATAGCTGCAAGAGCTTGATAGCCTGCTGCAGCTGGGGAGTCATGATAAGCTGCTGGGAAAGAATCAGCGATTGTCTTAATTCTAAAGCCATAATATAAAGATTACCATCTTAACCTGGGAGGGCTGTCCGAGAATGGCTATTCTTCTCTCCGAACCGTAGGGTCTACGAGCCGGAGGCCGCAACCTCAGCGTCAGACAGCCTCCTGGGTGTTACATACAAAAATCTTCCCCGAGATACACACATCGAGCAATTTCACTCTGAACGATCTTTTCCGGAGGACCATGTTCGACGATTTTTCCTCCACTGATAATGTACGCAGTATCACATACACTTAAAGTTTCCCGAACGTTGTGGTCTGATATGATAATACCCAGGCCCCGATCTTTCAATTGCCTGATGATCTGTTGAATATCATTTAATACGAGCGGATCAATTCCCGCAAACGGTTCATCCAGCAATATAAACCTCGGCTCTGTGACCAGGGCACGGGTAATTTCCAACCTTCGGCGCTCCCCCCCTGAAAGCAACGCCGCCTTCTGTTTTGCCAAATGGGCAATGTCAAGTTCGGTCAGGAGTTTTTCAAGCCTTATCTTCCTTTCACGGGCCGGGATATCCAGCGTTTCCAAAATGGCCAGCAAATTCTGCTCTACCGTCAACTTCCGGAATACAGAAGGCTCTTGGGCCAAATAGTTGATTCCTTTCCTGGCCCTCAGATACATGGGGTCATGCGTAATATCCTGCCCATCAAGGAAAACCTTACCCTCATAAGGGCGTGTCAGGCCCACAATCATATAAAATGTCGTGGTTTTACCTGCTCCGTTGGGACCCAGGAGGCCAACAATACTTTGTCTTTCAATCCCTATACTTACATAGTCAACTACTCTCTTCCCGCTGTAGACCTTTACCAGACCTTCTGCCTGGAGTATTTCATGAGCCATAGTCACAGGCGCTACCTTTTTTCGCTCTTGGGGAAGATGATAGCCCTTACCTTTTTGTCTCCGAGACTCTCCACAATATGCCGATTTTCTTCCAAAAAAATAGTTATTTTATCGCCTTCTACGGAGTCCTTTCCCTGTTTTACAACGGGCCTGCCCGTAAGCACGATTTTCTCATCCTCCTGATAATACACAGCCTTTTCTGCTGTTGCAACGCCTCCCTGCCCCCGGTTAAACCTTACATCTCCGGTGGCAACGATCCTGTCAATCTTTGTCTCCGATTCTGCCTTTTGCTGTTGGGACGGCGGGTTTTTGTAATAAACAAGCATTTTTTTACATTCTATCACAAAGTCATCGCCTTTAACACTGATCTCAGCTCTGACATCCCCTTCAAATGTCACCACTTTCGTTTTATCATTCACTTCCAGGGTCTTTGACTTGATGACTATCGGCCTTGGATCATCCTTTGCAGTCTGTTTGTCTAAAACCTCGGACCCAACAGAATCCGTGACTGCAAGGCCAACCAGAAGAGTTGCAAGTAAAAAAAATAGCTTGTATCTTACGTCCCTCACTAAATCAAAGACTCCTGTTCTATTGTAGTGGTAACATCTGACAGTACTTTAACACTTTCTTTTTCCAAATCCATTAAAAGGCCCCTACCCGAAACCGAAAAAAATGGGCCAAATATCTTGACCGGTTCCTCCGTACTTACATGGCCGAGTTTTTCATTAATCATAAGGTGCTCGGTAACAATTCTGTAACCATTTTCAGAAAGCCCATCCAAGTCACCCCAGAGGTTAATTTCTCCAGAATCTCTTGAATAATCCCCCTTGTTCCCCTTGAGTTCGAAGGAAGGCCTGTTTTCGGGTATCACCTTTAAATGAAAGTCCTGGAAAAATATAGATTTTCTGTCCTCAGAAAATCTCACCTCCCCGGCATTAAGAACCCACTTCAACTCCTTATCCGGATCGTCCTGGGAGTATTGGATGTCTCTGAGCTTGACCCCTGCACCTGACATGGCCTCCATAAAAAGCGGGCCCTGGATAAACTCTTTCCCGGATCTTACAAGGTAGAAAGCTACCGCGGCCAGCACGAGCCCTAATCCAATCAGTGGCCATTGTCTTAAAAGAGAGCTTTTCATTAATTGTTATATTATACCAACGACCCATTTGTTCTGTAAAGCCTATTCTCCGGTAAAAGCGGCCAGGGCATCACGCCATTTTCCCTGACATTTTAAAATTAATTCACACGCCTCCCTCACAGCCCCAAAACCTCCATTGCTTTTTGTAATAAAGTCAGCCGCTTCACGAACCTCCTTGACCGCATCTGCAACGGCGATACACAAGCCTGACTCCGTAAACATGGCAAGATCAGGGATATCATCTCCCAAAGAACAAACCTGTTCTTTTTTAAGATCTTTAGCCTTCTTCAACTGCTGGCATACGGTATTCTTGTCTTTTACGCCCTGATAGACTTCTTCGATTCCCAGCTCCCTGGAGCGGTGTGCCAGGGCCTGTGATCTCCGGCCTGTCACAATCGCCACCTCCAAACCGCTGAACATAAGCATTTTCAACCCCAGGCCATCCTTTACATTAAAGGCCTTGGTCTCTTCTCCCCGATCATTAATGGTGATACGTCCGTCTGTCATAACTCCGTCCACATCGAGCAAAAGCAATTTAATCTTGGAAGCCTTTTCATTTATCATTTATGTAACCGTCCACGGGTTCAAAGCCCGCCCTCCCCGTCCCGAGACCGGGACGGGATCGGGAGGTGCGACTCTTGGCATGACTTCAAACCTGTGCTTGAGTAGGCTTAGACTGTACTTTTCGCATGTACAGTGCCGATGATCGGTCTGGGCCAGGGGTTCAGGGTTCACCAAAACGCTGAACCTTTGAACGCCTGCGCATTTATTTTAGTCCCACGATAGAGCGTGGTAACCTGGAAAACATTTCGACCCCACCATTGAGGGTCCGGGAGAGTATATGAATATGGCTTATTGCTGTAAAAAACCTGAGGCAGGCTATCCCGAAAAAACATCGTTCGTTCAAAATCTTATCAAATTATGGAGCTCCTTAAGCTTGATTAATAGCGGCTTTAGTTCGTTGAGGGGCAATGAATTAGG
>JAKLQB010000780.1 GCA_022013615.1 Desulfobacterales bacterium
TGGAGATCGTATCCATCGAAGGTCATAGTTCCGTCCCAATCTTTGACGCCAGAGATGGATCTTAGCAATGTCGTCTTGCCCGCACCATTAGGTCCTATAACCCCCACACATTCTTTGTGCCGAACCTCTATATTGAGTTCATTAATGACCAGAGCGTGCCCATAATGCACCGATAGACGATCTATATCAAGCAGTGACATGTTTCTCCTTCCTTCCCAAATAGGCCTCGATAACATGAGGATCATTAACGACCTCATGGGGAGTCCCTTCTGCCAACTTCAATCCGAAGTCTATAGCCACAATACGGTCAACCAGTTTCATGAGTTCCTTCAGCTTATGTTCGATAATCAGGATCGTAAGTCCTTGGTGATTAAGCCCCCGAATGACTCCGGCAAGTCTCCGGGTCTCTATGGATGACAGGCCGGAAAAGGGCTCATCGAGAAGTAACAGGTCCGGTTTTGTAATGAGGGCTCTCGCGATGTCCAAAAGCCTTAAGTCCCCTTGTCCCAGATTGGATGCCAACTGGTCGAGATCATTCGGGAGGCCAATTTTGTTGGCAACTTCGTATATCTTGGTCTTGATTTGCTGACTATTTGTCTTGTTCTTCATAAACCGAGGGCCGTAACAGGCGACTCGGATATTGTCAAATAGAGAGAGATCACGGAACGGTTTGACTAGTTGAAAGGTTCGTGATAGTCCCATGTTGACAATCCGGTGTGACTTTTTTCCTGCAATGTCCCGGCCTTGCCAGATTATTCTGCCCCGATCGGGTTTTACGAAACCAGTAATCAGATTAAACACGGTGGTCTTGCCGGCTCCATTAGGTCCGATTATGCCAGAGATCTGGCCGCGACTTACCTCGAAAGTCAGGTCGGCTACCGCCTCCAGGCCACCAAAAGATTTGCGCAAGTCAATTATGGACAAGTAACTATTCATACGTAGTATAAGCAGCGCTTTATTTCTGCCGTAAAATAACCCGGACCTTCTCTGCTATAGGCCGTGTGTAGCTGACAACCCCCTTGGGAGCAAAAAAGATGATCACTACCACCAAAACCGTATACATCAATAATCGATACTCCTGAAAGTCACGCAACAGTTCGTTCAAAATAACGAGCAAAAGAGCACCCACAAATGGACCGATGATGGTCCCCATGCCTCCAACAATAGCCATAATCAGTATGGTGGTTGAAAGGATCTGTTCTAATGAATTAGGCCCCACGTGCATAAGCACATATGCGTAAAGGCTTCCCCCCACCCCACACAACGCACCCGAAATGGTATACGTGACCGTTTTTATTAATGCTGTGTTGATTCCGCTGGCCAGAACCGCATCCTCATTTTCGCTTATAGCCTTTAGCAAGAGCCCATACCGCCCTCGTGTAAACCAAAGTAGAAGCAGAAATATGGCAGTCATGGCGGCAAGGACGAAATAGTAGTCACCGGTCCAGGAATTTGTAAGAGAAGATAATCCTGGGATGCCCTCCTCCCCTCCGGTTACCTCTGAAAACATGATCGACGATTCGTGGGCTACGGCAGCAAAGGAGATGGTGATCATGGCAAAGTAGGGCCCTCTTAACCGCAAGGTTATGACTCCAATAAGCATCCCCATTAGTCCGCAGAGGCTTGCAGAAAACATCAATGCGAAGATCGGTGGTATCCCGTAGAATCTATCCAAAAATGCGGTCAGGTAACCCGCCAACCCGACAAACAAGGCGTGTCCAAAATTCATCAAATGGGCATACCCCGCAAAGACATCCCAACTGGTCGCGAATATTATATAAATGTATGCTATGGTGAATACTGATAACAGATAGAAGTTTTCTGTCAAGGCGGGAAGGAGGAAAAAAAAGCCGACTAATAGAACGAAAAACAGGAGTAAAGGGCGATTTTTTCGATTAAATAGCTTTTCCAACATGGTTTAGAGTCTCCTCCCAAATATGCCGGAGGGTCTGAATATCAAGAATGCCGTTAACATTGCCAAAGAGACGATTTCCGTCAGATTGGGTGATATGATAAACCCTGTGAAGGTTTCTATCCATGCCAGAAAAAACGCGGCAAAAATGCTGCCTGTTACGCTCCCGATTCCCCCAATAACGACAATAACAAAGGCCTTCATCAGCGGCATATCCCACATGTGAGGGGTCATTGACAATATGGGAGAGATGATGGCACCAGCAATTGCTGCCAGAAAAGCAGAGGCAAACATGACCAGTCTGAACACATTCTCCGGCTCAACCCCTACAAATCGGGCACCCAGCTCATCCATTGAGACCGCAAGGGCCGCGATGCCGTGCTTTGTTTTTGTTAACACCAGCCATAAGACAACCAAGACGCACAGAGTTATCACAATGATAAGGAGCTGATGCCAGCTTACGATGACCCCAAGAATGCTGGTGCTCCCTTTCACTAGGCTTGGAATATTTCTGCCCTGAGGTCCGAAGAGAATTAAGATAATTTCCTGTGCGGCAAAGGCAACAGCGACTGTCAGGACCAAAACATAAGAGTGGGATTGTCTCATAGGCTTCAGTAATACAATGTCCATTAAGACCCCTAATCCTCCAACGATAGCAGCTGAGAGGAAAATAGATGCCAACAACGGTATGCCAAGGATATTGAAAAGAACGTAGGAAAGGTATGCACCAAACATATAGAAGCTGCCGTGAGCCAGATTCAAGATTCCAGAAACTGCAAATATGAGCGTAAAACCCGTGGCTATCAGGGCATACACACAGCCCTTAATGGTGCCGAAAAGGATAATATCAACAATCATATCAAATCCAGGATGTTGTTGGCAAAGGAGTTGTGAGTGGCTGAAACCGGAAACCTGATCTTACCGCAGACATCGAAATTAGTTTACCTCCCGGGCAGAACGCCATCTCGGACGAATGCTCCACCAAATCTTTAGCCGCATCAATAGCTGGCCCTCAAACATTACAACATTCTAATGCTCTTAATCCCTCAAGTAACTCCAATAATAAGCAAAGGATGAAGGAAAAACACTATTACCCGGTTCTATATCATTTCGACAGCGCAGACAGTCCTTCCTCTATGATGGCAAGCCCTCGTTCTAATTGTTCATCAGTTATGACTAAAGGCATGAGTGTACGAATGACGTTGCCTAAACTGCCGCAAGACAATAAAATAAGCCCCTTTTCATAACAGAATTTCACCAGGGCCTTGGCCTCATCGGCCGCAGGCTCCTTGGTCTGCCGGTCCTTTACCAGCTCCAGGGCCAGCATAGGGCCTTTACCGCGGACATCACCAATGATCTCAAACTGCTGTTGTAGGGCATCGAAGCGCTCCTTTAGTTTTTCGCCCAGAACTTCGGCCTTTTGGAGCAGGTTTTCCTCTTCAAAGACATCTAACACTGCCAGCGCTGCCTGGCAACACACAGGGTTGCCGCCATACGTGCCGCCTAAGCCACCAACATGGGGTGCATCCATCATTTCCTTTTTCCCCACCACAGAACTCAAAGGCATAACCGCGGCAAGGCTCTTCGCCACAGTAACGAGATCGGGCTCCACACCCCAGTGCTCCATGGCGAACATCTTGCCGGTTCTACCCATCCCGGTCTGGATCTCATCAGCAACAAATACGATCCCGTTGTCCTGGCAAATCCTGAAAAGCTTGGGAAAATACTCCTGAGGCGGAGTTATGAAGCCTCCTTCTCCCATGATTGGCTCCACCACAAGGGCCGCAGTGGATTCAGCCGCCACGTTACTGACAAAAAAATCCTTTAGATAATCAGCACATGTTACATCACAGCCTGGGTATTTGAGATTAAACGGACAGCGATAGCAGTATGCATATGGCATACGATACACTTCGGGTGCAAACGGGCCGAATCCGAACTTGTAAGGCATGACCTTGCTTGTAAGGGTCATGGTCAACAATGTGCGACCGTGAAAGCCGTTCTCAAAGGCAATGATTGCAGGCCTCTTGGTATAATACCTGGCAATCTTGACTGCGTTCTCCACCGCTTCGGCGCCACTGTTGGCGAACATGGCCATCTTCGGAAAAGAGCCTGGAGTAAGAGCGCAAAGCTTCTCGGCCAATTTCACATAGGGCTCGTACATGACGACATGGAAGCAGGTGTGGGTGTATTTTTCTGCCTGGTCCTTGATCGCTGCCACTACTTTTGGGTGACAGTGCCCCACGTTCATCACGCCGATACCGCCGGCAAAATCGATCAGCTCCCTGCCTCCCACTTCATAGACCACAGCACCCTTAGCCTTATCAACAAATAAAGGAGTCACGTTAAAGGGTCCCTGGGGTACGACTCTGGCACGTAATTCGCTCAGATACTCATTTTTTGAGGAATCATTCATAGGGTTCTCCAGAATTTCGGCTGTTGGCAAAACATTGGTTTCACCGCAGGGACGCTAAGAACGCGGAGAAAGACTTTTTCAGATGAGATGTTTCTTTTTAGAGCAAAAGGCGGGCCAAAGTTCAGTTCATGCAGGACAATGCTTGTTATTATGAATAGTTGAGTCTTGTTCTATCAACAGGACACAGGGCTAAGTGATACATCTTTGTATCATTGGAATCGAAGGAA
>JAKLQB010000781.1 GCA_022013615.1 Desulfobacterales bacterium
ACGTCTGCCTCCTCCATGACCTTACCGGCATACATGACAACCACATTCTGGGCCATCTCAGCGATGACTCCCAGATCGTGGGTGATAAAAAGGATTGAAGCGCCCGCTTCATCTTTGAGTTTATTCATCAAATCGAGAATCTGTGCCTGGATAGTTACATCTAAAGCAGTAGTCGGCTCATCGGCGATCATCAACTTAGGGTTACATGCAAGTGCCATGGCGATCACTACCCGCTGGCACATACCTCCGCTCATCTGATGTGGATAGTCCGTGATACGTGACTCGGCGGCAGGAATGCCCACCAAATGGAACATCTCGATGACCTTGTTGCGAATCTCGCGTCGGGATAGGCCCTTGTGGAGACGGATGACCTCAGCCACCTGTTCGCCCACGGTAAAGACAGGGTTGAGGGAGGTCATGGGCTCCTGGAAGATCATAGAGATGCGGTTGCCACGGATCTTTTTCATCCTGGACTCTGGCAATTTAAGCAGATTGACGCCTTCGAACAGGATTTCCCCCCCGGCAATCTTGCCTGGTGGAATAGGGACAAGCCCCATTATCGAAGCGGCAGTCACGCTCTTGCCACAGCCTGATTCGCCCACCAGACCCAGTGTCTTGCCCGATTCAACAGATAAACTGACATCGTCCACTGCCTTGAGTATAGACCTTCTGATCTCAAAGTAGGTCTTTAGATTCCTGATCTCCAGGAGGTGATCGGCTCCCATAATTCTAATCCCTCAACCTTGGGTCCATGGCATCACGCAGGCCATCACCCAGCAGGTTGAAACCCAGCACACCAAGTAAGATAGCTATACCCGGGAGGGTCATGACCCACCAGGCCCGCAGGATCATGGACCGGCCCATAGCGATCATGGCGCCCCACTCCGGCGTAGGAGGCTGGGCTCCCAGACCGAGGAAGCTTAGGCCCGCTGCGTCCAGGATGGCCGAACCGAAACCCAGCGAGGCCTGAACAATGATAGGAGCCAGGCAGTTTGGAAAGATGGCGTTAAAGAGGATACGCCGGTTCCTGGCGCCCACGGCCCTGGCCGCGGTGACATAGTCCTTCTCGAACTCCTCCAGCACAGAGGCCCGGACAATACGGGCAAACCGGGGGATGGTGATAATCCCGATAGCTATCATGGCGTTTCGCAGACCCGGCCCCAGGTAGGCCACAATAACAATGGCCAGCAGGATGTGGGGAAATGCCAAGAGAATGTCCATGAAGCGCATAATGATGCTATCCAGCCAACCCTTGTAATAGCCCGCAATGGCCCCCAGCAAGGAACCGAAAAGCAGGCCAATACCCACGCTGACTACACCTACCATGAGCGAGACCCTTGCGCCGTAAATGATCCGTGAGAGGATATCTCGTCCCAGGTCATCAGTACCCAGGATGTTTTTCATCGCTCCCCCTGGGGACCATATTGGTGGCTTGAGCTGATCGTAAAGGGAGTTTTCCACCGGATTATGAGGGCTTATTACCGGCGCCAGTAAGGCACACAGGACAAAGATAGTGATAATGATAAGCCCCACCACACCAGTCTTGTTGCGGAATAGTTTTTCGATCTGGTCGAATATTGGATGCCGGTCTTCAGGATTGGCTGTTATTGCAAAAATGCTCATTGTCTTTTTCGATTTATTCCCATGGTGGTTACTTGACGCTGATGCGGGGGTTAATGACGGCATAGAGCACGTCTACAATCAGGTTAACGATAACAAAACATGCTGCCACAATAAGGGTCCCGCCCTGGATTACCATGTAATCACGCTTGACCACACCATCAAAAATCCACTTGCCCACTCCAGGCCAGGCAAACACGGTTTCGGTCAAAATAGCTGCCCCCAGCATGATGCCGAACTGAAGACCGATCACGGTGATTACGGGGATGAGACCATTTCTAAGGGCGTGCTTTAGCACTATCTTGGTCTGCCCCAGCCCTTTGGCCTTGGCTGTCTTGATGTAGTCCTGGCGCAGCACTTCCAGCATGGACGAGCGGGTCATGCGGGCTATAATGGCCAGGGGAATAGTGCTTAAAGCGAAGGCCGGCAGGGTCAGATGCCAGAGCACGTCCTTTAAGGCAGGCCAATTACGGGTCAGGATGGCGTCCAGCACGTAGAAGTTGGTTATGATCTCAAGGTCAATGCCTATACCCATCCGTCCGGACATGGGAAACCATCCCAGATATAAAGAAAAAACGAGCATCAGAACCAGACCCAGCCAGAAGACTGGTATACTCACACCGATTAGCGAGGCAATCATACTCATGTAATCAAACCAGGAATACTGCTTGGTGGCTGAAATGATGCCTAATATTATGCCGAAGAAACAGCTCAGAAACATGGCTGCAATGGAGAGTTCTATGGTCGCCGGGTAGCGTTGCTTGATTTCGTCCCAGACCTTTTGGCGGGTCCAGATGGTCTCGCCCAAATCAAACTTAATCAGTCTTTTGAGAAACATGCCATACTGGACGTAAAGCGGTTCATTGAGCCCGAGGTGTTCCCTCATGGCCTCCAGGGTCTCCTCTGTGGCCCGTTCTCCTAAGAGCAGCTCAGCCGGATCGCCAGGGGTGATGGCCAGCATGAGGAAGATGATAATCGACACACCCAACAGGGTAGGGATGATACTGAAGGCACGGCGAATTATAAAACTAAGCATGAGTGTATGGGAACCTGGCGGTTTTTGTTTGAAGGAGTGATACAGGGGAGGGGTTGTCCCCTCCCCTGACAGTTTGTTTGGTCCTTTACTTCAGCCAGACGTTCTTTAGTCGAACCGACCCGGTGGGATGTAGTTTGAAGTTTGTGACGTTTTTTACAGCCGGCCACATCACCGTGGAATGGGCGATGGGAACCACCGG
>JAKLQB010000782.1 GCA_022013615.1 Desulfobacterales bacterium
CAGGTGCTTTATTCATCGACTTTCTCAAGTGGCACCCCGGATTCACAAATAAACCGCATTCTATCCTGTAAGGCGTTTTCCGGTTTTGATTTGAGACAGACATTGCAAAAATAAAAGAGGGCTTCATCATTATTGCCGTGTCCAAAGTGTCTATATCTAATTTTATCGGCAGCGACAAATTTTTCGCACCCATGACACCAGACCTTGTATGGTGGCCCTGTTTTCCATTCTTCTTTAGATTCTGGCTTCTCTTTTTTATCGTACCATGACCATGCCAGAATAACGTTCAATCCAATATCAACAGGGAGGCATACGGGAGATTGATTGTCGACTTCTTCGCTCCCCTGTTTTGCTATCTTAAAAAGATCATTCAAGCGTTTTATGAAATCGATGCGGATACCTCCCTTCAATTCCTCGCCGAATTCCGATATCAATAGAAGCTTATTCTTTGTGTTATTATCCTCTTGAATTCTTTTCAGGTATCGTAGCAACCCGAACAGATACGGATGCTGCTTTTTTTCTATCAGTTCCTCGCAATGCTGACCATTATAATAGGAAAATTTTGCTTTCTCTGGCTTCTCACTCTCACTTTCTATCAAAGCACCGAGGTGGATGCAGACTGCATCACATTCTTTATACTGCGTATATATCCCGGGTATTTCATTATGCCCAACCTCTGCATCGTGCCATTTTGTGTCACCGGTGTAGCCAAAAGAGAAAACAGGCTCTTCACAGCCGTCGCAAAAATTTATAATATAGCCGTAAGAGTCCGACCTTTCGGAATAATCGTCGTGATAAGCCTGCGTTGGCTGTATTTCAATGTACTTCTTCAGAATACCGTCATCATCATGCGTAATTGATACAAATGTATTTTTATTTTCAGAACCTTTTGGAGGTTTTTCAAAGGCAAAAGATTCAAGCTTTTCAGGTTTAAGGTCCTTATCAATGTCTACTATGTACGTATCTGCCAGAAATTCCCGCAACGTGGGGTTTATAATCACATGTTCCAATTTTTGGTACACTCCCCACGTCATCATTGCGTGAATCTTTTTATCAGAATCCTTTTTCCTTTTTTTCAAGTCAAGCAACGATGTGACGATCGGTTCGAAATCCCTAATATGATCGAGATGTGCGTGTGAAAGCAGGATAAAATCTATGTCGTTCAAGGTGAATCCCATGTGAAAAAGATTATCGACAAAATCGAAGCCCGGATCGATGGCTATGCCGAGAGTCACTTTGCCATGTTCATCCTGTTCGTAGAGGAGATAACCCCCACCCTGAGACAGCGTGAGCGTGGGAGTCTGGGAATTCCATCGTTGGAGGCCCATGAAATGGAACGATCGCCCAACCTTACCCTTTGGAATGTAGTATATTGGATGGCGACTTTTATATGCCAGATAATCAAGAAACCGGCTATTTTCCCTTTCCATGATGATTTCGTAATCTTGACCTATCAATGGGCCGAACCTTATATTAAAATGATTTGACCCATGATGACCTTTAATTTTATCTTGCACTGCCGATTTTAACTTTTCAAGACATGTAGGCTTTTTTGAACAGGTCAGGATGTTGTCAAAGGCGCTGCTATTGCCTGAGCTTTCATCAAAGCATTTTGTTGGCTTAGTGCAATCTTCCTCATGATATCCGGGTTCTAGTCGATTTATTCTCTGTTGCCGTTCCAATTTTTTAAATTTAAAAAGAAAATGCGTTTTCCCTTCATGTTCATTAAGTTTACCCAAAAAATCTGTTTCGTCTCCCTTGTATTCCTCAAAACCTCTGTCAGTAAGGTTCTTAAAGAACTTCTCCATCGATTCAGTGTAACGATCGTAATCGTATTTTCCAAAATCACTAAGCCTGATACCATACTTCTGTTTAACAGATTCATCAGAAGGAAGAAGAAAAGCTTTAAGGTCACGATAAAGCTCTTTTATTCGCTCAAGATAAAAGTCATCGTTTGATTTTTTATGTTGGTCCGATAGCCATTTCAAAAACCTGGCAACCTGCTGATAGTAGCTAACTCTTTCTGTCTTGCTACGGATGAAATCCCTCTTGTACTTTTTAATTTGTTTAATAAAATATTCTATATCATCATCTTTATTCCTTTCTTTCCCATCTTGGAATTCCAAAAGATAGTAGTCGAATAAAAGTCCGAGAGTCTTGCTCCTAATATTTTTTTTCTTATTTCCTATTTCCCAACTTTCAAATGCCTCGAAAATATCATCAATACTATCCATTCGGGTCTTAATGTGTTGTGGCGATAGGAGTTCTATTATTTTCTTCTTAGCTTCCTTTAATCTCCCAATGTCTCTGTATGCGAGGGCTTCTTTGATGAGTTTATTTTCCTTCTTTCTGTCGTTGAGCTTTTCTAATGTCCGTATCGTATGATAGGAAAATTGCAAATCTTCCTGAAGCTCCGCCCATGAAAGAACAGCCTGATCATAGAGGAGGCTTTGCCAGAGTCTTTTTTCATCCGCCTGCAAGCATTTCGCCCAATTTCCAAATTCTCTTATAACTTCGTTGAAGGCGAGTGCTGCGTTCATCTTTTGCTCCGAATGGAGGAACCCAATGCCTTGATTCAATCTTGCCCAGAGTTTATACAGTTCGAAACTGAAGTGAGAGGCGCTTCCAGTACCTTTCTTTTTTGCTATGAGATCGAAAGCCTGAACAGCAAATCCAAGAGATTCGTTACCTGGTTTTCCACAGGCTGAAAGTTCCTGGAGATAGAGGTGTTGCAGTATTAGTTCTTGATCATCCTTGGTGGATTGATAGGGAATATTGCGCTGAAGGTATGTGACTAATTCGACGAGATGTTTTGTATAATTATCAGTACCATTTTTCTGTATTTTCGCGCGCAGATACTTGGCGAAGAATAAAGGAGCCCACCTCCGATTTTTTTTTGAAAGCCCAATTTCTTCACCATTCTCGGAAATTGTTATTAGATTTTCGGCAGAATTTTCAATTTTACCAAAAAGATCGCTAAATAAACTATCAAGTTTCTTTTCTCCAATCTTTGAGTCATCTCCCCTATTATCTTTTAGAAAAATCTTCTCTATTAAGGCAGCAACTTCTGAATCGGTTGGCTTTAAAGTATTACCTACGCAATCATAATCTTCTTCATCAACCCAGACATCAATTTTGACATTCAATAGTTCCAAGTCTCTGAAAGACTTGTCAGCGCTTGGCATATCACCCACCTCCACTCAAAATTGAGGGGAAAACAGGTAGAAGGAATCTGTTATAATCAGAGAAAAAGCGCAAAC
Organism: Desulfobacterales bacterium; assembly: GCA_022013615.1. The sequence continues at coordinate 3,261 of JAKLQB010000782.1, forward strand.
CTTGATCATCTGCACCCATGGCACGAGGAACACTGCCTGCAAACAACCCTCTTTCCTGAAGAGTTAATGATCTCTATCGGAAAATTCATGGTCTTTTCTTTTTTCAAGACGGGTTTTTGATAGGTCTTTTTTTTATCCTTTTTCATTTTTCCCCCTCCTTCTTGTCAGGGCTTGCAGCCCGATTGACAATCCCTTCGGCCAAAAAACCTTTCATTATTTCCGTGAAATCATCTTCGCTCTGGTTTTTATCTACCTCAAAGCTTTCCACGAACTTTTCAAAGATATCTTTCACGGGTAACTCTTCTGCCACCTGTTCCAATATCCAATAAGACGTTTCGTTGAGGCTGTAGTGTTCTCCCGTGTCGATATTAAAAACCCAGTGTTTTCCAATCTCATCTATCTTTTGCAGGAAAATATTTTCGGCCAATATAAAGATATCGTCGTGGTTTATTTCCAGCATTGGGGATCCTCTGCAAGGTAATCGCCGGTAAGGGCATAGGCCATGGCACGGCAACCCCGGCATACCGGTATAAGTTCACAATCAGCGCATTTCCCCTTAATATTATTATGGTTTCTGACGTTCCATAAAACCTCGGACGTGTACCACACCTTGAAAAAGCTGTCAGTCAGGGCGTTCCCAATGGGAGTAGGCAACCGCCGGCATGGATAAATAGTCCCATCATGCATGATAGTCAAAGC
>JAKLQB010000783.1 GCA_022013615.1 Desulfobacterales bacterium
TACTTGTCGGCCCACACACAAAAACAACTATGCCGCGTTTTTCTGCAATAGCGCCAAGTGGGAAGTTCTGACCGTCAATTGGAATGTCAAGGGTAGTGGTATAATGATCCCATCCTAACTCTTCGACAAACACGGTTTTGAAGTCAAACTCCCGGAGGAGCCTTCGGGTACGTTCAAGGTTAAGAGGCATAGTCTATTCGACCTTTTTAGCAAAATGCTGCCTGTAATATGTATCGACCTGACGAATTGAAATTACTGTCGAATTGTCTCTATTAGGCTGATATTTCTTCTAAGCCAATCATTTACTAACTTTTCAACATCTGTGTCTTTCTGCCCAGCGATTTTTCGCATAAAATCGGCAATATCCGGCTCAAGATAAACCGGCAAACACAGTTCGGTATCTGGATGAAAAAATTTACCCCTCTCGCCCTTGGAAAAATCATACTCTTTCTTCATCAGTATCACCCCTCGTATTGTTTTGTTTCTTCGTTTGTTGTCTTACGCGATGAAATAATGCGAATTCTGCACGAGTCCATATCAATCTTACGAAAAGTATGGGATACAACAAGTATTCTTCCGCTAAAGTCTCTACCCATTGTTATCCAACGATCCTCGTTGTGACTGTGTTCGATATCAAAAATAGAAATTGCACTGGGATCTTTAAAAACCTCCGCTGCTCGTTGAAAGCTTACCTTATGCTTTTGGATGTTCACGTTCCCTTTGGCCGGATCCCACTCAAAATAGTAGCGCATTCTTTACCTCATTATATTTTAGACTCGCCATAGCTTTACCACCTGTTTTCCCCTGCCAGTCCCAAAGAACAGATAATTTTCGGTTCACGGACTTCCCCGTCCTCCTCATGAACAAGACAGAGGCGATCTTCTTCTCTGAGCGCAATAACCAATTGAGCTAAAGCCATATTCGATATACCGCTTCGAAGCTGACGGTTTAAGGTGTCTATAGCGGATTGGCGCAAAGGATAACGGTAGATATCTTCTATTGCGTTAAGCAATTCCCTTGACTCAAACAGCGTGCCTTCGACTTCCCCTGCATAGTCTTTAA
>JAKLQB010000784.1 GCA_022013615.1 Desulfobacterales bacterium
GAACAGATTGTCGATGTAGACACGTATATCATCGTGATCGAAAGGCAGGTCCGAGGGGCCCGAAAATTTAAGCCCATAGGCTTCCTTGTTATCGCTGATCTCTAAACCATCTTTTGTTGCCGACCGATCAAGAAAAATGGGCCAGCGTTCCTGGAGAAAGGCGAAAAACGCTTCTCGGTCCGGGATAATGGAATCGAGCGGCCAGCCTTCAAAGCCATCGTTCTGGCGAAGGACCTGGATGAAACGTTCATCCAGAATCGTCGGGATGCGCTGTTCACGGTAATGGCGACGCAGTAGCACGCGAAGCAGATCAGACGGCTTTCTGATCAATTCAGGCGCGATCTCGAACACATGTCGCAGAGCGAACTCTTTGGTAGCGTTGTCACCCAAGACACCGAGTGCATGTCGTTTTTGGGCATCAAAAAGCGCCTCAAGATCTCCGCGGTCCAAGGCGGCTATCACCGGATAGCTCAAGTTTGGGAATATTTCTCCAAGGTTAAAAGATAACCGGCGACCTGCTTGGAGCAGATCGTACGGCAAGGAGCCAAGATCGCTGGCTCCTGAGCGAAGTGCGACAACTAGATCTGTCTGCTTGCCTTTATCCCAGCGGGAACGAAATTTGGTTTCATAGGCATAACGGAAGGAAATGTGATCCTCGAATGGGATCAGTTCAAATCCCCGCTCGCGTATCCCTTCAAGAACCCCTTCCTCAAGAAGGAGTCCGTCCGGGTCCGCCACCAAGGTGAGTCTGGCGACCTTTGGGGTGAACTCTCTAAGGATTTGATCGCGCCAGCTACTCATGGGCACCTCCCTCAACGCGGATAACGATAAGAGCCACCATTTCCGGATACACTTGGGCTTTCCGCTTAATCTCCTCGTTCCACGCTTGCTCTTCCTGCCGCAGGAGGTTCAGCCGATGGTCGCGGACCTGGGGAAGGCCGACTCGTTCGATAACACTACGCCTGGCAGCAAAGGCATATTCCCCTTTTTCTCTTTCTCGGGTCAGGCGAGACCGGTGTCCTTGAACAAGCTCATTATAGATGGTTCGTCCTTGCTCTTCTGCAATCCCTGCCAGCCTATCGAAGGCTTCCTTGGATTCATCCATTTTAAGATGCGTCCGGACATTAGGCGTCACACCCAGAAGCTTGTCCCAGAGATGCCTGGCGGTTGGTGCAAACACCTTCCCACCATCAGCTAAGAACAGAGGCATGATCCGGTGACGATTCCATTCCATCGTTGTGATGCCGATCCGCCAGAGAGACCATATGCCTGTAACTTCGTTGGTGATCCCTGGGATTGTGACAACGGAGATCGGCTGCCCTGAAACAAATCGAGGCAATCTCATGGCCAGCCCCCGAACCCTGGAATCTTCCAATGTCAAATGCCGGGCTGTAGGGGATTGGTCAGCTTCCTTGCCGCTGAAGACGACATTGGTAATTGTTTCGCCGTCTGGCCACGTCAAATTCCAGGTTCGTCGCTTCCGCTCAGCTTTGCCTCCGTGAGCGTTCAGATAACTCACCGTCATCCGTTCAACCCAGTGTGGTAAGGGGTGGGTCATAAGTCGTTGGACTTCAGATGGTTCCAGGTCCTCTGTGGCTCCCAGGACAGATGAACTCACCTTGGCATCCCGGGCCTGCTCCTGCAAATGAGCGATGACCTTGTCTACAGATGTGTCGATCTCATCCGGATTGAGTATGGCTTCCACATGTAAGTCATCAAAAATCTGTCCAGCCTGGGCTGAATCGAGTACGTCCCCGGTCTTGTCTATACCGAACTCCTCGAAGATAACCGCAAGCTTCTCCTCCAGCACTTCCCGGACACGGTGTTCGACCGAAGCCTCAAAAACGAAATTAATGGCGCGCACCACATGGTTTTGGCCGATACGATCCACCCGGCCGATGCGCTGTTCAAGCCGCATCGGGTTCCAGGGGATGTCGTAGTTGATCACCACGTGGCAAAACTGAAGATTCAGGCCCTCGCCGCCTGCATCGGTGGAAATAAGAATGCGCGCCTCCCCGGCAAAGCTATCCTGGGCCTTTTCACACTCAGTCGTGTCCATTGAGCCATTGAGGCAGGC
>JAKLQB010000785.1 GCA_022013615.1 Desulfobacterales bacterium
ACCTGTTATTACTAGTGACCTCGCCAATATCTACCATTGCATTTTATTTCAGATTGGTAATACGAGAGTCCATCTTAAGTTCCCGCATCAAATCAATTTGAGCCCCACTCAGGAAGTACTTCAGCCATTTTTCAGACTTATGATTCACGGTGAACCGTTCATGGGGCTGTTTAAAATCGTGGGCAAGGAGTTCGTTAAATGAAGCCTTGTCAAGAATGGCCACCGTCGATTTTAGATTTGGGTCTCTGCATTCAACTTTACCTGAAGCAAGCAAGAGCACCACTTCCTGCTCGGCCTCTGGAAAGATCATCTCATTGCAGGCCAGAATTATAATATTTTCAAAACATTCGGTCAGGAAAATGCGAAGCTGTGCCGCATATGAAACTTGAAGCAACTCGGCGGGTATCACCATAGCCAGACGTCCCCCACGACGCAGGAGATACGTACAAATCGCAACAAATGGAACCCAAATATTGGTTAGATTGTTAGGTTTAATACCCAAGCTTTTCATCAAAGACATCGCAATACTGCGAGAGGGTTCGAGAAATTTCTGGTAACGGATAAATGGAGGATTGCCCAATACGCAATCGAAGCTGGCGGTCCCCCAGTTGTTGTAGGCCCAAATAAAGAAGTCTGTATTTAGCACCCTGGCAAGCTTGGTAATCCTTCGAGCCTTTGCTGCTTCCTCGCTGTTGATTTCAAAGGCCGTAATGGGCGTATTGGGAAGCTCATAATTTGAGATGGATTTTTCTATCACTGTTGCCGCAGATCGGAGAAAGACGCCATCACCGCAGCTTGGCTCAAGAATAGTATCTTGTGGGGCATGTATTGCCCATCGAGCAAGCATATCAGAAACCTCGGCAGGCGTATAATAGCCACCTCTAAGTTTTTTCAAATCAATTTGTTCTAATATCTGAACCATATTAATTGATGCTATTAATAAAACTTATTTTTTCTTAGGAAAAATATAGATGGAATAGGATTGCTTGTCAAAGTTAAACGGAATCTCCATTCAGAATGTTGTCTTTTTCGGAAGCAGCTCATGATATTTGACGAGCAAATGATGGTTTTGAACGAACGGTTTACCTTTAAACTGAATCTGCGCCATAGCCTGTCTCCGTTTGTGTAATCCATACCTTTTTGGGAGAATTCATTGCGAATGCCAGACAAAAGCAGAATTCGTTGTAATTGTTTCTTTGGTTTCTCGACTCGTTCTCGCATTTCAAGCCACTTGTCGAAAACATCACTTATCGGTGTGGAGCGCCTGCGGGACTCCGGTCAGTTTCCAGCCACTTGCCGCTAAAGGTATGTCAAGAGGCCTGAAGTAACAATTCTTCTACCTCTGTGGGAACTTTGATGGGAGTGAAATAGGAAGCAAGATATAGATAATCCTCACCGCTCTCATCAATAACCCGGATATCGCCATCAGTAGCTGGATCTTCATCCGGTACTACACGGTAAATCTTGTATAGCTCTAATGAAGAAGGATAGTTTTCATTATCGATACAAACCACAAATTCACAAGGATTTTTCGCTGTCTTTTGCATACCTTACTTCAGATAACGTTTACGCTCAGTGCCTTTCCTTCCTTAACGACTGCCTTAAAGGTCTTCTCAAGATGTCTCGGATAAAGCTTTTTTCCATGATATCCAGCGGATCGAAGGGCCTTTTCCAGGCTGACTAATTCCATATTATTAGCCAGGGGCGAAGGAAGGAATAAGCTGCATGTAGAATCTATCGTTTTTGAAGCAGATATTTTCGTATGTTTCTCTCTTAAGTTCCTCTTATCGGAATTCCTCGGCATCGACTATTTCATATTCTTTTTTTCCAATTCTCAGTCTGCCTCTTTTGCTAATCGTAGAGTCTTTTTGATCAATCGCTCACTGACGTAAATATCTGAAGAAAGTAATTTGTCAATAAATGGTTTGATTTTCTTGATGAGACCTTGTTGCTTTGCAAACAAAAGCACACCTTGGCTGCCGATAATTTCGATATCATTCAATGACGCAACTTTTCTCGCTCTCTTATCGTCAACAAGCAGAAAATCAGCGCGTAGTTTTTTATATAATGCCATCGCTTCAAGTTCACCGCGACCAAGTCCACCGATATCTATGATAAAGCCAGTTAAATCAATGCTGGCAATTTTTCTTTCAAGATAATTACGAAGAATCTGTGCTTCTGGCTTGTTAGATACAACTACTTCATCGTAGACAGACTGAGGAACATTGACATCCTTGAATAAATCATCAAGCAGGTGTAAACACTGACAAATTGCCAGTGCAACCAACGCAGAACTGTCAGCGACAATAAGCATCAGTTTTTACTCCTCTTAAGCCGTTCCAGTTCTGCTTCTATCTCATCTTCTTCGTAGTCAACTACCGGAATGTTATGCTTCTTACATTCAGCCAAAAATTGATAACGATCAACCCCTGCAAACTCACAGGCACCACCAGCAGAAACCTGACCGGATTGGAACATAACGAGCGCTGTGTAAAGTTTGAGTTGTCTTGCCATCTCTGCAGTATTGACATTGAGAAGATATCGATCAGGCACATCTATTACTATTTGCATTATATCACCTCTTTCATAGTTATGAATCCAATGACTATTTAACTTTTTTGATTATTTGAAAAAGTTTTCAACTTGTCTATATCAGTTTTCTGAAACTCATCCACCAATCTTTTCGAACATTTCTCCAACAGTATCTACTGACTCAAGATTGCGAGTATTTTCAATGTCATCCATAGCTTGTAGCGTTTCCTTGTTAGGCAGTCGCAAATCAAACGGGATACCCCTGTAATTGATAACCTGTTTCAAAAAAAGATTAACGGCTGAGGAGATATTTAATCCGAGGCCATTAAGAATAACCTCTGCGCCCTTTTTAATATCCTCAGTTGTTCTAACATTAACACTTGTACTTTTAGCCATAATTCAGACCCTTACCTAATAAATGTTTAAATATGAAAAAGCTGAATCTATATTTGCTACACAATGTATCTCAATATTAACACATTGTCAATACAAACGTTAAATTGCCGATAAAGGCCTGGCCTTTGAAAGCAGAAGTAAAGATGTTAGAAATCGAACTGCTCCGCAACATAGGCTGGAATATCAAGGGTTCCCATAATAACCGGTTGTTGATGGCAGTCAGAGCCGCCTGTAACCAATAATCCCTCTTTTTTCGCAAATGCAAGATGCGCTGAAATTGTTTCAGGGTTATGTCTTGTATGCCAGCACTCGATGCCATCCAACCAGGGTAACATACTCTCTTTTATGATCTTATGTTGTTCCTGAATGGACGGTGTCAAGCTCACTAAGGAAGTTCCGTTAGGGTCACTTGGGTGGGCATGTATCAATTTTCCCCCTGCGCCTCTGATTAAACTGTACGCCTCTTCGAGGGAGACAGGCATCTTGGGAACATTGCATTTGACAAGGTACTTATCAAAGGCCTTTTGTTTATTTGAAACAATGCCCTTTTTCACCATGTAATTGGCAATGTGGGGCCGGCCAAATGCCCCATCCACGGTTTCCTCAATGGCTTCCAGGTCTTGATGGGTAAATGGTTTCAGATGCTCCTTTGTCAGTTCGTCATTGATTTTTTCGAGAATCTGTTCGGCCCTTTTCCTTCTGTATTCCCTCACTTGCTTTAGTTTTTTTATGAGTGCCTGGTTATGAATGTCATACTGGTAGCCCAGCATATCCAGAGATACCGGCTTTGAATTCTTATATCGTGGGTGTGAAAAAGAAATGTTGAGCTCCACCCCGGTTATGTATTTTATATCATATTCCGAAGCAAGGGCCTGTGCCGTTTCCTGGCAGTCAATGGAATCATGGTCCGAAATAGAGATTAACTTTATCCGTCTGCGATGGGCTTCCTCGAAAATTTCAGGTATCGTCATTTTCCCATCTGAGCAATCCCTTGAATGAATGTGCAGATCAATTTTCATTGATACTATTCAGTGTTCCTCCTGTATCCAAATTTCCCTGACGCAACAAATCAATCTTTCTTATATTAGGCAGTAAAACAGGTCAAGGCAAAAAGGATTCAGGGAAACGTCAAAGTCAGATTGAATTCGGTCAAGAAAATCCCCCTTTAATAAAGGTGAACTTAATATTTCCCCCTTTGAAAAGGGGGGTAGGGGGGATTTTGAAACTAAAGGTATTTCATATTAAAATCATTATATTAGATGCAACTTTGACTTAGTCCTGAAAAAGGATTCGCCATGCTTGACACACAAGCCTCATTGTTTTACATTCCTTTCTCCAATAAAAAGTTACATCTTCATTCATCGATAAAAAAATCAAATTGGGGTTTTTTCGTTTTTGCTCAATATCCTGTGAATAAAAACCTTA
>JAKLQB010000786.1 GCA_022013615.1 Desulfobacterales bacterium
ACCGCAGTCTGCGGGCCCACCTGGCCGGTGTCGCTATCAGCGGCCCTGGTACCAAAAAGAACAAGGTCGAATGGAGCGAGCTTTTTAATAGCAGCGGCAAGAGCATTGGAGGTTGCCAGTGTGTCCGCCCCGGCAAGGGCAGGATCGTTAAGCAAAACGCCACGGTCAACGCCCATGGCCATGGCCTCATTCAGGGTAAAAGCACACGGCTCAGGTCCCATGGAAAGAGCCGTTATTGTTCCGCCAAGCTCTTCCCTTATGCGCAACGCTACTTCCAAAACCGGACGATCATAAGGGTTAAGCTCGCGTGGATCAGATGAACGGATAACCCGTTCATTCAGTCCATTCGCGATTATTGATTTTATGCATACGATTATTTGAATTCCCATACAGTTTTCTCCAGTTCGTAAGAGACATCAAGTTACAAAATTTATGTTAACTTGATAGAATCACGAAGCGATTAAATAGTTGATCCTCTAATCTCCCAATACCCCTCTTGCAATGACCATACGGTGAATCTCCGAGGTTCCTTCATAGATCCTCGTCACCCTTGCATCCCGGTAATATCGCTCAACAGGATAGGATTTGGAGTAGCCGTATCCACCATGGATCTGGACGGCCAGGTCGGTAACCTCACTGGAAATCTCAGAAGCGAAAAGCTTGGCCATGGCCGATGCCTGAGAAAAAGATTTGCCCTGGTCCCGCAGCACAGCGGCTCGGTAAACCATTAGCCTGGCCGCGTCTACCTTTGTAGCCATGTCCGCGACCATCATACTAATGGCCTGGTGTTTTGAAATGGGAACGCCAAACTGATAGCGCTGCTTTGCGTACCGAACCGCCTCCCCAAGCGCGGCCTGGGCAATCCCCACAGCCTGCGCCGCGATGCCGATCCTACCGATGTCCAGCGCCGCAAGCCCAATGCGCAAACCCATGCCCTCCTTGCCCAACAGGTTTTCTAAGGGCACCTGGCAGTCATAAAGCCTGATAGAGCTCACCGGGTTGGCTCGAACGCCACAAAGGTCTTCGAGATCACCAACCACAAATCCGGGGGTGCCTCGCTCAACGACGATAACGCTGATTCCCTTACGACCCGCGTTGGGGTCGGTGCGTGTAAAAATCAAGCAGACATCAGCAACTCCCCCATTGGTTACGAAAACCTTGTTTGCGTTAACTACATAATGGCTATTTGTACGAATGGCTGAAGCCTCGATTCCGGCTGCATCAGATCCGGCATTGGGTTCGGTGAGACAAAAGGCCCCGATTTTTTCACCCTTAGCAAGAGGCGGCACCCACTTTTGCTTTTGTTCCTCTGAGCCAAATGCCAAAAGTGGATACACGGCCACACTATTGTGAACGGTCACGCATAGGCCAAGACCCGCACACGCCCTTGAGATCTCCTCGATCACAATGATATAGTCCACCGTATCTAAACCCGCACCACCCAGGGCCTTAGGGACCTGGATTCCAAAGTAACCCAGCTTGCCCATCTTCTCAACCACCTCCCAAGGGAAGGATGCCTCCTGGTCAATCTCCTTGGCGATAGGCTGGATCTCTCTCTGGCAAAAGGTGCGCACCGAGCGCCGTATCGTACGTTTTTTTTCCGAAAGAAAAGTGTCCATAATTGCGAACTGCCTCACACAGCTTTATAAGCAAAAAAAATCCGTTACCAGGTAAGCCTGATAACGGATTTTATGAATTAACTTTATAACTCTATTACATTATCAGGCCAGGTAGTTTGCTTCTAATGACAAGAAGGCTAAGCAACGGGAACAGAATTATCCCCGTTGCCCTGATAATTATTGCAATATTTTGATAAGTGCTGTTTATTCTCAATTTAAACCTGAACAAACCTACAAAAAGATATAATATTAATTTAATCATAAGAAAATGTTATTGTCAATTCTTTTTTGATCTCCTAAGGATAATTTTAAGACAGCTTTACAGATGGAAGGATAACGAGTATAAAAATAATTTAAGCCTGACCCTGGGGGAATAGGCTGCTCCCCGGATAAATATGCTGCGCATTTAACAGGACAGGCACAAACATTGGAAAAAAGGGGCGACTTTCAAAGGTTTCGTAATATGCAAAGGAGGCCCCTAAGCGCAAACAATAACAGGGAAAAATGTGAGCAAACATACTTCTATATTTGATAAGGTGATCAGATACAATGTCGCGGAGACTATCCGTGGGCTAGGCCTTTATCCATACTTCCGTGAGATCGAGTCTGGCCAGGACACCGAAGTGATCATTCAGGGGAAGAAAGTCCTGATGTTAGGCTCAAACAGTTACCTTGGACTCACAAACGACCCGCGGGTTAAAAAAGCTGCAATCGACGCCATAGAGAAATACGGGACCGGATGTGCAGGTTCAAGATTTTTAAACGGCACTCTCGATATCCATACCGCCCTTGAAGAAAGGTTGGCTGCATTCGTGGATAAGGAGGCTGCCATTATTTTCTCTACGGGTTTTATGGCTAATCTGGGCTTTATTGCGGCCGTTGTGCAAAGAGGCGACTACATATTGGCCGACCGCCTTGACCATGCGAGCATTATTGATGGCGCCAATCTCTCGTTTGGCCGATTGAAGCGGTTTGAACATAACGACCCCTCAAGCCTCGAAGCTGTACTAAAGTCTATCCCCCTTGAAGCCGGTAAGCTGATAGTCGTTGATGGGATATTCAGCATGGACGGTGATATCGCCGATCTTCCCCGGATTGTTCCCCTGGCGGAAAAGTATAACACAGCCGTTATGGTAGATGATGCCCATTCCCTGGGTGTTATCGGGCCGAGGGGGGAGGGTACTGCCGCACACTTCGGCCTGCAGGACAGGATCGATGCCATAATGGGGACGTTCAGCAAATCACTGGCCACAGTCGGCGGTTTCATTGCCGGCAATGCAAAACTTATTGACTTCCTCAGGCACACCTCGCGCGCCCTTATGTTCAGTGCAAGCCTGCCACCCGCGTCAGTAGCAGCTGTGATGAAGTCTCTGGATATAATTGAACAGGAACCTGAACGGCGGGAAGCCCTCTGGGAAAACACCAAGGCCATGGCAGAGGGGCTTGTGGATCTAAAATATGATATCGGCGCCTCTAACACACCGGTTATACCGATCCTTATTGGCGGGATGGAAAAAACCTTCCGGATGTGTCTGCGCCTTCAGGAAGAGGGTGTGTTCGTAAATCCTGTTGTACCCCCTGCCGTACAACAAAACAGATCGCTCATAAGAATCAGCCTTATGGCAACCCACACGCGGCAGCAGATAGATATGGCCCTTTCTCGCCTCAAGAAGGTGGGACGGGAGTTGAACGTCATCTGAGAGGCCATCATATGAATCCCTCAAACACTGTTCCTGTCTCCGGCAAGCGTTTGCTCAATGAGTTCCTTCGATTTCCCTGGAAAGTCTACAAGGATGACCCCAACTGGGTCCCCCCCCTTCTTCTCCAGCAAAAGGAGATGTTTGACGAAAAACGCTTTCCATTCCATTTTCATTCCAGGGTCCAGCCATTCCTGTGTATGGATTCGGCAGGGAAAACAGTGGGAAGGATTTGCGCCGTGTACAAT
>JAKLQB010000787.1 GCA_022013615.1 Desulfobacterales bacterium
ATACATTCCTCATTTCCTTTTTCCGGGTAGGCAGATCCATGGGTTTGGGTGAAAATCCCTCGGCCGGCTTTTCTGGCCCTGCGATCCAGGACAGAGAGCGTCTTTTTCTGGATTTCCACTGCTATCACCCGGCCCTGTGGTCCAACCATACGGGCCAGAGGCAGGGTGAAATAACCCATGCCGCAGCCTGTTCAAGGACGGTCATCCCTTCCTTAACGAATGGACCCAATATCTTATCCGGATTTTCCAGCAGTTTCCGAAAGGGGCGTAGTAGTAAATATCCTACCCAAAAAGGACAAACCCGGTCAGCCGTGTGTATCCCCCCATTTTAGTAAGCATGAGTGGTGGTGATAAGAAATGAGGAATGTATTTTCCATACCACAATGCCACAGTTCATAACTTCACATTCCTAAAAAAAATATGTGCGATCACACCGACGATGGGCGCGAAAAAGAATGTACATACAAGCCTGATGGCCGTTAGTTTCCACCCCAGGATGCCCAGTTCGAGGGGAATCCGGCTTACGGCAATCAGGGACCAGCTGGTCAAAAATGCGACCATTGTGCCTACACCTGCCCCGGATTTGAAAAGCCCTACCGCCACAGGCAGACTGACAAAAGGGCCGCCTGGAGTCAGTGCCCCGGCCAGAGTGCCGATCAGGATCCCCCGAAAGCCCGACTCAGCGCCGACCCACTTGTTGATCGACTCCTGTGAAATCAGTTCTTGCGTCATGGTTGCGATGATGAAGGCGAAAATCAGAAGTGGCAGCACTTCCAGGATCATCCATCCTGCGCCTTTTAGGCCGGTTATGTGTTGACCACCCCCTTTGTAATAACCTATCACGAGCAGCGCTACGGCGAAGACGCCCAATATAATTGTCGGAATCAGCATATTCGAATTTCTCCTGCCCTTAGCCATGTGTGTTAACTTTCATGAAGTTGATTTTTTCAAACAGCTAAACAGTTACGGTTTTTGATAATTTCGAAATGTTACAAAAGGCGATAATCGATACCAATTCATTTTTTCTAAGAGTCCAGCCTGTAATCGTGAAACAATATCAAATTTTCAAAGATGGAGTCAAATCCAATGAATGATACAGGTGATTTTAGAGAATGTATTCAACTGGAAACCTGAAAATTTTTCGGCTTTTAAAAGTAACGAAAATAGCAGTGTTTACTTTACCAGAATTGTAAATTACATTTGCAATTGTTCGCTCCTGACCTTCGGTGCGACCGAAGAATAATAGCCAGATGCCGCGGTATTTGACGGGGCGGTGCTTCATGTTGACTTCACAGAACGGGGGTGGGAAGCTGAGTCACTTCGAGTTGCTGCGCAGCAGTTGATTACTAAGGGGCTGTTGAGTGGGAATGGGGACGCTGCTAAAAAAGTAAGTTATGTAGGTAAAGGGAAATAATTTATGATATTGGGCGGTAAAAGAGTAGGGCATGTCGCTCAGAGAACTGGCTATGCGGTTGGAGATAAGCCCTCCTGCCGTCGGGGACTCTGTTGTGAACCTCTATTAGCAATTTTATTAGCAACGATTGCTAATAGAATTGCTAATAGTAAATGGAAAAACATGAGGAGGTCCTCTCAGGTTTGGCATCCCTATAAAAGATGAAATATTCCTCCGGATTTGATACAATAACCCTATGGATATTACAAAGAGAAAACTGGGCAAAACAGGGACCGAAGTAACCATTTTAGGCCTTGGTGGTGAAGGGATTCTGAGGTCCTTTGGTTATGAAAAAGAGGCCTATGCCCTGATCAACCGGGCTATCGATCTCGGCATCGGATACTTTGAATCCGCAAGGGCTTATTCCGGAAGCGAGTCCTATTATGGAGCGGCCCTGGCGGAGAGAAGACAAAAGATCTTTTTGACCAGCAAATCCCATGCGAGGGACAGAAATGGTGCCATGCGCCATCTGGAGGAAACCCTTGCCAATATGAAGACCGACCATCTTGACCTGTGGCAGGTCCATGACGTGCGAACCCGGAAAGATATTCAGACGATCTTTGGACCCGGTGGTGCTATAGAGGCATTCATTGAAGCAAGAGACAAAGGGTTGACCCGGTTTATCGGGGTTACGGGCCATCACGACCCCCTCATCACAAAACAATGTATCGAGACCTTTGACTTTGATACAGTGCTTGTTCCCGTGAATCCCGCAGAGCATCTGCATCAAAGCTTTATTGAGGAGGTTCTGCCTCTGGCCAATGAAAAACAGATGGGCATTATTACCATGAAGGCCTATTTCAGAGGAATGGCCGCGAAGATTCCCGGTTTTAGAGGCATGGAACCCTTTTTCCGCTACGCCCTTTCACACCCCATTACAGCGGCGGTCATCGGCTGCGACTCGCTCTCTCAATTAGAGAAAAATGTTGCTATCGCCAAGGCCTTCAGCCCAATGTCCCATGAAGAGATGCAACACCTGGAAACTTTTGTCTCACCCTACGGGCAACAATTGATGTACTATAAGCCATGACTTTTCTCTCTCTCCTGGTTTTAAGAAGAAAAAAGGGGTCTACGCTTGACTCATGTTGGCTATGTTATAAAAATAGATTATGTCCAGGCCACTGAGAATACAATATCCAGGTGCATGGTATCTCCCTTAATGGCATGTAAGGCGGCACTTCAAAGAACGCCGCTGAGTGTTAATAGAATGGGTTGCTGTGGGCAATGGCGGGCAGGGGATCGACACTTGAGAAAACGGGTCGAGGAAATTAAAACTGCGATACACATGAGTCACGCGTAGAATTGCCACCATCTTTTATGATGTGGTCAGCTGCTAACTTTGGGAAGTCATCTACATGCAGGGTTCGTTTCTCTCCGCGTCATGCAGATCTCCCATTTTCAAAAGGCCTGATCTTCGATATCAATACCACTGCCAAGACAGAAAGACTGCATAGGGCAAGCCAAATAAAGCGATAATCAGCCATAGTATCAAATACCCATCCGGCGAGTGTCGGCCCTATGATTCCTCCGATGGATGCAGATCCCATGATGATTCCGAGCATCCTACCAAAAGAAGCTGTTCCAAAATACTCTCTAAGGATCGCCCCTCTTACGACCATACTGCCCCCAAAACCTGGGGGGAAAAGCAAAAGAAAAAGCAGGGCGATCCACAAAACTTGCATAGAGCAAAAAGCAAGAACCCCTGTACCCATGAGAAGGAATGTCGCAGCCAGAACATATCTTTTATCAAAACGATCACCTAACCATCCAAAACTGACCCTCCCAACGATACTGACAAGGGGAATGGCCGCTGCCACAAGTCCTGACGCGGTTCTTGAAATTCCAACGCTGCTGAGATAAGGCATGACATGAATGACTACTGCGGTAACGGTCATCATCCGTATCATTTCGGTTAAGTTCAGATATAGAAAGGCCCTGTGCCTAATCGCCTCCTTAAAGGCAATTTTATTGCCTTTACTCTTAATCTCCTGATCTGCACGTACATTTTCGGACAAATGGCCGTCAGGTACTTGGCCATACTGTTCTGGCTTGCTGCGGACTACGAAGGACAAAGGCACCCCCAAAACCCACATCCCCAAACCTAATATGACTAAGGTTATCCTCCAACCGTAGCGGTCAATAAGCTCTACAATGAGGGGAACAAGCAACCCGCTCGCACCGAATCCTGATGCCATTACGCCAAGAGCTATTCCAAAATTCTTGTGAAACCAGTTAGCCACCGCGGTCATGGTTACGACGCTTGTGCATCCACCGGCTCCGAAAGCAAGAAGCAAAAAGGAGGCATAAAACATTGCCAGCGACTGCGTCATGCTGAGAAAGAGCAGACCAAAACCGATTGTGATCGCCCCAGCGAGAAGCAGTTTTTTGGAGCCAAATCGATCGACGAGGAATCCTACGATCGGGGCAAAGATGCCCATCTCAAGGCCGCGCAGACTCATGGCAAAAGATATTTGCGTGTAGCTCCAGCCAAACTCTTCCTTTAGCGGTGAAACAAAGGCGGTCACACCAAAGAATACAACCGCGCCCACATAAAGGCTGATAAAAAAACACGCAAGGACGATCCACCATCCATAAAAGACCCTCTTAAACATAAACATTCACCCGTTTGCTTGCAGTCCTGTCCCTGTCAATACTCATTGCCTGTTTGCCCATGGAAGTCGAGGACACATTTGAAGTCAAAAGTCATAAGCCCCAATGGGATAATCTGAATCTCTTTACAGGGATAATTCTCACAAGGAGGGGATCGCAGATTCAAAGTTGCTGCTGCCAGTGGCGGCGAGCCTTCCATCTTTCTCAACTACCACATCCTGAAAGGCGATTAACAGTTCACAATGGCTGATGATTTCATTCTCAGCCATCATGATGCCGAATCCTTTGAGCAAGGGCTCCTCAAAATGTTCAACGGCAACGTCTTTGGCAGTTTTGGGCCCCTGCTTAAGAATCCTCAAGACGTCGGCACACCGCTCAAGGTGATGGTCGATCAATTCGTCTATCCTTGCTTTCAGATTGATCTCATTCCAATGATTGTTATAAAAAAACCGATGCGCAGGCAGAATGAGCAAATCCGGAGATTTTGCTCCGATTTCTCTCAGTTGCTTAAGCGATGTGATATACGCCCTCAGTCCATACACCGAATGTGCGGTTGAAATGTGCGGCCTGAGGATTTCTCTCACGTCCTCGAAAAAATCCTCCCTGGAAGGTATAGGCGTAATGTCCGGAAGCACCGTATCTCCCACGATGATGGCCTCGTCGTTCACGACGATGGCGACAGAATCCGGACTGTGTCCCGGCAAATGATAGATCTGTGTGTTTTCGGATAGCTTCGAATTTCCATCGCTGATCTCTTCGATGGTTAGTCTGCTCCGCTCCTGTTGATACAAAAGACAGTGTTGATTTGAGAAGGACTCGGGCATGAAGCAGCGCCAACATGTTGCAGGGAAGCTCTTTCTGTGATCGGCAGGCGCATGTTCAGGATAGAAGCGGATGAGGCGGTCATAGATCCAGTGGGCCTTCACTCGTGCATGGGTGGTTTTGACTATTTCGGTAAGACCGCCGTCGTGGTCCTCATGGCCGTGGCTCAGAATAACAAAATCCAGGTCGCTGTTTGAAACCCCGGTAGATTCCATCATCTCGAGGAGTTTCCGGGCCATGCCGGACTTTCCGGTATCTACCAGAAACGTTTTGTCATCGAAGACAAGGTAATTCCAGGTCGGCCCCAGATCCCATTCACCACCATAGGCGTTCTCCGTGGGAAGACCCCAGATTTCCAAGCCAGACGGCAGCCTGAATCGAACCGTCATGTGATTTCCCTGCTCGTCCCCTTTTCGTACAACCTCTACAATATCGTCCAACATCTGTTTCGTCCCCATCACTCTCAAGTAGTAAAATGAAAGCCACTCTATTGCTTTTCACAACAGCCATCAACTAATTTCTTGTTCAGTAACAGTTTAGCTGTTTGAAAGTAGTGCAAAAAGGGCTTTGGGTGTCTCTTCCTTTTCGCAGGGCTCTAACCGGCTCCCTGCAGTCAATTCAATCTAAAATAATCGACTCCCATGTTTAAGCACCATAAATGTATCTTCTAACGGTTTCTTGTCCTGGAGAGCCTTTATGACCCCTTTATAACGTTGTTGACTATGTTGAATTGCTGAAGTGAGTCGGCCACGGTGAATGAGGATTTCAACGCTATATGGAATATGGGATGACATTAGCCGAAAGAGGGCGACAATTAGGTGTTTCAACATCTGCTTTTTCAAAAATATTGAAAAGGCGGGGGGAGGGTTTGTCAATATAGTCAACAGCGTTCCCCAATCCCATTGGCAGCGCTGAAAAAAGCGTTTTTATGATGCGTTATGAACCTTCGGGTCACGAGTGCAGCCGCTTCTGATGAATATGATTTCGTGTCGCGATTCTTTGCACCGGGAGCAGGAGTCGATGAAGACCCGGTAACCGGTTCGGCCCATTGTTGTCTGGGACCCTATTGGAGCCAACGGCTCGGCAAGAGCGAACTTACCGCCTACCAAGCTTCAGCCCGTGGCGGCGTTATTCGTGTGCGGGTTGCAGAAGAGCGGGTTTATTTGGGAGGGAAAGCGGTCACGGTTCTCAAGGGGGAGCTGTTCGGGTTGAGTGAGTGACCCTTGAAACCGGCCTTAATTTTCGTGGGGCCGCCAACCAAATGGCAGCACAAGATACAATCGAAAGCGTGATCGCCACCAAGAAAGCGATCATGTAATTGTTCGTTATTTCAAAGAGCCGACCGCCCAACCAAGGGCCTATGGCACCGCCCATGGCAAAGCTGAACCAAATAAAGCCGATAACGGTTCCTACCTTGGGCCCCTGGAAAATATCCGTGACCGAGGCGGGTATGGTGGGTGTTGCCATGCCGAGCCCAAAGCCAACTGTTACGGCATAGTAGTATAGCATCCATGGGTGTGAGGTATCTCGAATAAATGCCAGGACTGAAATTCCGGAAACAATAATAACAACCCCTATTGTAAACGTCATTTCGCGCCCTATTCGATCGGAAACAAGGGCTGCCAGAGACCCGAAGGCGAACATAAAACCGAATAGCGATAATACCGAAGACGCATACATCTTTGTATAACCGGCATCGACGGCGAACGCGACGTGATGGGTAACCATGATATGTTCCATGACCCCCCAGAGGGAGAAAGTGGACAAGCACAGCAGCCAGAAACGAACGGTTTTCACCGCCCGGAGCAATGTCCAATCCACGGCCACCCACGAGGTGTCGGTGACTGTGGACTCGGTTGCTTTGTTTTGGTTCGCGATGGAAAGCTGCGATTCCTCTAAAAGCCCATCGACCATAAGACCTTTCTCATGAGGGTGATATCTAATAATGATAATGACCAAAGGCAATACTAAGGCGGCAACAATAAAAGCTTCTACCAAGAATGTGTAACGCCAGCCCAGATGCTGGATCAGGAAAGCAATGCGCGGGTAGCAGGTAAATGCCAACCCGGCCCCAAAAAACAAAATTGAGAAAGCAAGCCCTCGCTTCTTATCAAACCAGTTCCTCATCACGCTAGTAAAGGGCACGGCCCCGATGAGACAAAGACCTACGCCGGCCAGGATTCCGAAACTCAAATAAAAGTGCCAAGGTACGGTTCCCATGCCTGAGAGAGCCAGGCCCAGAGATAACAGCAGCGTCCCCAAAGTCATGGTCAGGCGGGGACCAATTTTGTCCGACAGATACCCGGAAATAGGTGCAAAAAAGCCATAGACAAGGATGTGAAAGGATAGCATGGCCGCGGTCTTGTCTCGGGGCCAGTGGAATTCCTCCAGGAGGGAAGGGAAAATAACGGAAAAGGAATATCGAGCACCATAACCCACCGCATAAACGATCACTCCCGCAGCAACGATAAACCAACCATAGAAAATCAAATTTTTCTTTACCATATGAAATTCAACTTTTGAAAACCGTATTTGATTAATGAGAGAAGGCAAGCAAAGCCCCTCTTTATGGGGCGCATGACTGACTTTGTCAATAGCCAAATAAGGGCCGGGGAAATAAAATACCCCAAGTTCCATCATCTCTTCGAGCCATCTTGGCCCGTTCTTTAATCGCAAACTCCTCGAAATAGTGCGGCTAATCCTGATAAAGGGGTCAAGTCGAAAGCGCCGGTAAAAGCCGGCAAAGAGTAGGGGGTGAAAGTCCCCCGCATGGTAGAAGGGATTATCAAATCTACGCTTGACTCATGTTAAGAATTTAGTGACGTCCCTTACTTCGTTGATGAACTCTGGATCAAGGTTTAGCCTGGGGTCTATCCCGGGGTCAAGCCAACTAATTGATATTTAATCAATATAGTTCCAAAAATAGCTGTTTTTATGTCTTAAATGGCCATTTTCTGGGGTAAAATTGGGCCCGTAAGACACCCCAGGTTCCCGAAGCTCGTAACATTTGGCCGTCCCAATTATTTTCCGCCCTTTTGCCCTGATTCCAAGTTTCTTCACTGTTGCCTCAATGAACTCTTTACTTCCAACTGCTATACTCTTTATCCATTTGCTATTTTCCTTGCAAAATCAACTGAAATAAGGATAATTGAAAAAACTTTACCTTCTATTATATGTGGGGAGGCATGCGGTGAGAGATGAGGATAAAACCAAGTCACAACTCATAGGGGAGTTGGTTGAACTCCGTCAACAGATTGCGAAACGCGAGGCATTGGAGTCTGAGCTCAAGCAGAGCGCGGAGCACTTACGCCATCAAACGAAACACCTGGAGTCATTAATTCATTACAGTTCCTTAGCCATCGTAACGCTCGATGAGGTTCACAACATTATTTCGTGCAACCGGGAGTTCGAGGAGCTTTTTCGATTCGAGGAATCCGAGATCACGGGTAAGAACCTCGATGAGGTCGTAGCCGGCCATCAATACCTCATGGAGGCCAAGTCCTTCTCGAAGGAGACCATGGATGGGAAAGCGATTCATGGCTCTGGCACGAGGAAAAGGAAGGACGGCAGCACGGTGGATGTTGAATTCATTGGGGTGCCGGTGGTCATTGACGGAAGTATCGTAGGAGCCTATGGGATTTATCAGGATATCTCAGAACGCAAGAGGGTTGAGGATGCGTTGCGCGAGAGTGAGGAGCGATTCCGGATTCTTGTGGAGGAATCCCCCTTCGGTGTGTCGATCATCGGGAAAGATGGATGCTACACGTACCTGAACCCCACGTTCAGAGCCATCTTCGGATATGACCTCAAGGATATCCCCACCGGAAAGCAATGGTTCAGCAAGGCCTACCCCGATCAGGAGTACCGCAAAAAGGTAATTTCTACCTGGATCGATGACCTTCAGGGAACGGAGCCCGGCAAGTCTCGTCCACAGACCTTCACGGTAACGTGCAAGGATGGATCGGAGAAGACTGTACGCTTCCGGTCAGTGACCATGAAGACCGGGGATCAGTTCGTGATCTATGAGGATGTCACGGAAATAAAGCAACTGGAGGAGCAACTTCACCTCGCCCAGAGGATGGAGGCCCTTGGAACCTTAGCGGGCGGCATTGCCCACAACTTCAACAACCTGCTCACCGGTATTCTGGGCAACGCTTCGCTCATGCTGCTCAACACCGACCCAACCCACCCCCACTGCGAGCGACTCAAAAGCATCGAGAAGCTCGTTGACAGCGGCTCCAAGCTCACCAGGCAGCTGCTCGGCTATGCCAGGAAGGGCCAGTACGAGGTCAAACCTCTCAACATCAACCGCGTGGTGAGTGAGACCTCCGAGAACTTCGATACCACCAGAAAAGACATCCACGTGCACCGACACCTCGCCGAAAAGCTCCTCGGCATCCACGCGGATCAGGGTCAGATCGAGCAGGTCCTGTGGAACCTGTATGTGAACGCCGCGGATGCCATGATCGGCGGCGGGGATCTATTCATCGAGACGCGCACTCTCACCCACGCCGAGATGAAGAGCAAGCCCTATAAGGTGAAGCCCGGCACCTTCGTGCTGATTACGGTGAGGGACACCGGCAGCGGTATGGACAAGAAGACCATGGAGCGGATCTTCGAACCCTTCTTCACCACAAAGGGTCTCGCGAGAGGTACCGGCCTGGGCCTCGCATCGGTCTACGGTATGGTAAAGGCCCACGGTGGGTACATAGATGTGGACTCCAGGAAGGGAAAGGGCACCACCTTCAGCATCTACCTGCCCGCTACCCAGCAAGAGGTTTCCGAGAGGCCGACGACCTCGGGGAGGCTCGAGAGGGGACAGGAGACCCTCCTTTTGGTGGACGATGAAGCCATGGTGCTCGAGGTGAGCCAGGAGTTGCTGGAGATGCTGGGCTATACCGTGATCCCGGCGAGAGGCGGACAAGAGGCCATTGAGCTCTACAGGGCTCACCGCGACGAAATCGACATGGTGATCATCGACCTTATTATGCCGGATATGGGAGGCGGCGAGACCTACGATCAGCTCAGGGAGATCAACCCCCGCGTCAAGGTGCTCCTCTCGAGCGGCTACAGCATCGATGGCCAGGCCTCCGAGATCCTGAAGCGGGGCTGTGATGGGTTTATCCAGAAGCCCTTCAAGGCAAGGGAACTCTCCCAGATGATACGTGATATACTGAATAAGTGGGAATAGGGGACATAGAAAGAGTAGAAAGAGGGACATCCTATATTGCCCCTGTCAAGAAAAAAGTGAAAGGGGGTCAAAATCTACGCTTGACTCATGTTTGTTATGTTATAAAAGTGGATTATGTCCAGGCCAATGAGAATACAATATCCAGATACATGGTATCGTGTGAGGTATGCAGAAATTAGGGAGTGCAAGGGTTGCACTGTATAGATCAAGAAGGGGCATCTCAAATGAACCGAGGAATGTTGCGATTTATCTGCTGAGGACTCTTCGAGGCGACAATTTGGAGGAGATAGGCCGGGATTTCAATATCAGCCGATTTATTTCGGTCAGCAGTGTCGTAGAAAGAATGAGGAGGAAGATATCCAGGGATCGAAAATTGAGAAAAAGCATTGAGAAGCTGAGAGCCCAAGTGCGCATGAGTCAAGCGTAGATTGTGACCCCTTTATTACGCTGGGCGCAAAAATTCAGGGCAGGTTTGTTTGAAAAAAATATGACGGCCAGGGTTGCAATACAGAAAATCTGAATTACTTTATTGACTCACCCTGTCAAACCGTGGCGGGGTGTTTTTTTTGCATTATCGCACAACGTCTTAAAAAACTCAGGAGATAAAAAAAATGACAGACATTTCAAAAATCACGCTGTACAGCGGCGGCCACAAGGGGGCTGAGGCCGAATTCGGCAAACTTGCCGAGGCCTGGCATATGAAAGAGGTGAATATATCATTTGAAGGGCACAATGCCGAGCGCACCCGGGGCGTCCGGGTACTGGACCGAGAAGAGCTGCAAAAGGGCGATGTCAGCATGGAAATTGTGTCCAAGCGGATGAAACGAACTTACTCCCAGACGGATAAGATCCGAAAAGTCATCCAGTCCATTTTTCACATGGTCAATAGCGGCTACCATGTCATTGCGGTCGGGTGGATACAGGCGGACAACACCGTCAAGGGGGGAACCGGCTGGGGGGTCGAGTTGGCAAAACTATTTAACAGGCCGCTGAGCGTCTATGATCAGGAACGAAAGGGGTGGTTTTCCTGGGAGGACAGCCAATGGGTTGAGAACACACCGGCGATTACCTCAGATACGTTTGCCGGCACCGGAACCCGCTACCTCTCCGATGACGGCCGGCAGGCCCTCCGCGATCTTTTCATCCGCTCCTTCGGTCCTGCGGAGCAAAAATAGTGAATGGGGTCAGGCCTTGACGAGCTGTTGTCCAAAAAATGAAAAAAGACCAATTCTAAAACAGATCGCCTTCTGTGAGAGAGAATATGGACGAATGGTGTGATCAACAAGATTTTGTTCCTGATGGAGATCGAATTTATCGTTGCTCGAAATGTGGCAAGAGGCTTCATCCCCGCAAAATATTCGGAAGCGATGGTGAGCTTGCAGGGTGGAGATTGCCACCCCACAAGAAGAAGGGGCACAAGATTAGGGCAATAAAGGACCGTCAGCGCAAAAT
>JAKLQB010000788.1 GCA_022013615.1 Desulfobacterales bacterium
AAATTCACATCGGGTACAAAAATTATAGGTTCACAACCCTTCTCCTTCACATGGTAGTTTAGATCGCTTTTAATTTCAATGTGCATGGACTGAGAACAGTGGGCGCATTCAGTTCTAACGACTATCGACAGAGCTTCTTTACGTAATCGCCCTTGCACGAAGGGCGTCGCAAACGCATCGACTGCTCAAGCGGCGTACACCTGTTCACCAGTGCTGAAGGTGACATGATGAGGAGTTGCCTCAACTGTCACAGGATACGCCCAAACGACCGCCCCTTCACTATTTCTGAACAGGAAGGTCATGTGCTCTTCCAACTCATTTAGAATTGATTTCACCCGATCGGTGGGCAGATCCAACTTGTTTGCGACGAATTCCGGTGATAACGGTTCGCCAACACGCGGGAGTTCTCTGACCACACAATGATGTACCAATCGATGTTCATCGGACATGAAATCGAGCTCGGCTTCTATTCTCTTTTTAGCTTTTAAAATTTGTTTTTCCCATAAAAATGACGGAATGGTGAGCATGTAATGCCATATTCCACTCATCAGCTTGTTACTCATAAGCGTACCCCTATCCAGTCTAAAATAATGTCATAGAACATTCATACGCGATAGTCCGCATAAACCGGTTCGAATGGAGCGCAATGCTGGACATGGTGCGACGTTCCGGCTAAAATCATTTTTCTTTTATCGTTATGTGATATCATTGCATTCTAAAATGAATTGAAATCTGTCCATCATTTTGTTAGCCATTAAATTACTCTGTGCAAAGAGAAGTGTAGAAGGTCTTTATTTTTGTAACCGTTCACGGGTTCAAAGGTTTCCCGCTTACAGCGGGATTCAAAGGTTGCATTCTCATCACCATACGTCATTTTGTAAACGTTTTGTACGGGAAAACCGACCGCTTCCACATGCCCACGAATCTGGAACATGGTATTTGGCAATTATGTGGCAAAACCAGCATTTTTACGAGGACTTCGGGTCTTCAATTTTGTCCTTGTCCCTAACCCTCGTATGTGACTCCGCAACGCTGGAGTCTCTTTTTCGATCAAACTGGCCGCTTCGGCGGTCAGAGGCGGCGCTGAACGTTGAACCCTGAACCCGTGAACGCTTACTTATTTTTTAATTAGTTTTTCAAGTGTCACCCTTGTTGCCCATCTAAAAAATACCATGAGATATTTACCTCCGGCAAGGTACATTCCCGCCAAGAAAACGAGGTGAGCTATTACAAGCAAAAGGGGGCCCCCGATAATTATGAGTTTCGGCTCGTTCCAGTAAATCGATAGAGCTCCGAACAATCCAATTGCCGGTAAACCAAGAATGTAACTAAAGCAAATGAGAAAAATACCCACATAATTTTTAGCAGTTAGATTCCCTTTAAATGCACTGAGATCTGAGCGATCATCAATTGCCTTGCTTGCAAACTTCGATTTTGCGATGCAATTGGCTAATTTCTTGATTATATTCAACAAAAAAACCTTCCGCTGAATCATTCTAAAGAATAATTCATGAGGTCAAGTCTGCCCTTGACTCAAAAATTTCACTTAGAACTAATGATTGAAGGGATCCTGCAAATCTGTTTTCCATTGCAAAATGCTTGTTAAATTCTTTTCCGGACATGGTTAAATAGAAATATCTAACCAGGCCTTTGATTATAAAATAAAAGTTGTTTGACAGTTCACGGGCTCTGACAATAAAGTCATTTTTTTGGAACGTTCGTTCAGGAAAATATGGAACAACATACTCCCGCTCACTTTCAGGAATAGAAACCATTTGTTCAAAGGTCTCTTTGAGTTTATCGAGCCCCTTGCCGTTTTTTATATGACTATTCATATGGGTAGATGAAAATGTCTTTCTTGTATGGCTAATTGGCATCTGCTCAATGCAATTGTTCTTCATGCTTTCACACAATGTGGATTTGAGCGGAGTTTTTCCCTGTATAATTGGCCGTGAAACGGACTGATTATGCCGGAAAAAAGTCCCGACTCGGACCTTGGGTTGTCGCGCCGAAGGCGCGGCAGCCCAACGGGTAAGGCTGGGCCTTGCCCCGCTCAAATGATTTAGGCGTTTACTTCAAAATTGCCCGGGCATTTGCGGGTTGTACTGGGCGATTGTTTGGATGGTGCATTGTGTGAGCAAATTTATTGATTTGCTCTTTAGATGCGGTATCGTAATGCTTCATAACCAACCACAAGACGCCTTCAGAACATGGCGGAGTCGTTAGAGAACCATTAAAACGATAGTAGTCATGGTCATGCGGTAACAGAATATTGGCATCTACACCCTTCGGAAGCGCATTTTTTTCACCAGCATTCTCAGGCATATGTGCCCATGCTTTCTCAAGCTCCGCATTCTTCTCTCCAGTTTTAAACATGACCGCAATTACAGCAAGATTGCCTTCCTTGTCGGCGTGTACAAAATGGGCCTCCATTGGATAGGAATGTCCTTCTATCGTATTTTCACTTGGTGAATGAAAGTGGAACTGTTTCAGTTCAAATTCATGCCCATTAACAGTGATAGTGCTACCCGGTTTATAATTCACCTGAATGGTGTGTTCGTTATTCAGAATTTCATTTCCCCCAGATTGGTAGTCGATGGTAATGGGTGACAAATCACTTTCGATCATTCCTGTCAAATTTACTGGAGATTGGTTTTTGCCCTCTGAGCAGCTTGAGTATTTTGGATCTAACTCCCCCCAATGCTCTGGGCCTTCATGACCCGAATAACCCCAATGGGCTTTCTCCCCAGCCAATACGATTGATGTCATACACAATACAACAATGATTAAAGATAAACCAATACTTCGTTTCTTCACAATTATTCCTCCTTATGATTTTGTTTTGCAAGCCTATTGTTCGTTTTTTATGCCGCCGCAAATCACCCGCTTTGGGGACGCCCTGACCGGAAGCACGAACCCAGACTATATTCATTCCTGCTTGCTGGGGCCTCGTGGAGCATCAGGCGCGATCTTTAGGACGACGCCTGGATGCTCTTCTTGTTGGATGCTCCTTCTTATCCGATGATCAGCAGGGCGACGTAGGGAACGACATTGAAGACCAGAAAGAAGATTTTGAACAACCCGAGGAACGAGTAGATGACCACGTTGAAGGTTTCTCGGGGAATGGGAAACCATTTGCTTTGCGTGCGATACACTAAATCCGGGGCGAACACGGAGAACGCTGTCCACAGAATCAAGATGCCGCCATTTATGATTGTGCACCACATGAAGAACGTTGTGAGTTTCTGAATATCCATGGTGTTCCTTTCCTATATTTCTGGCACACACGTGAAGCTCAGCGGCGAGGCCTTCGGTGAGGAAGACTGCGCTGAGTCCACCGCCCCCGTACCCGTGCGAAAAGACGAGGAAAGGATAGGGGCCGCCTTCGGCACTGGGTGCTGCATCGACAGCAAAGTTGCCGCTTGTTGGTCCCCCGCAGTTGTGCGACTTCGGCTGCGCTGGGGTAGGGTACCAGACGGCCACGGTGAGCGTTTGCTCCTGCCCGTCCTTTCGGTATTTGAGATCGAGGACTTGATAGCCAACATTGAACAGGGGTTGGGGTGCTGCTCCTCTTACATCCGAGTCCACGGCCGTGCAACTCAGGATGCCGAAAAGAATGAAGACCCCGACCAAACGCGCCATCAGCGGATTGACTGTTTCTGATCTACAGATTCTTACCATACCGATCCCACCCCGTCGTCGCAGAGACGTCTCATGTTCATTGTGCCGACGGGCATAAGTGGCGGGCGGCTAAAATCCCGATTAGTTTGAAAAGCACGCAGTGGAAAACGATCAGCATACATCGAAACCGCAGGATATAGCCCGTCCATCTTCATGCCTTTGTTAGGCAATTACTTCTTCATAGGTTCCTACCAAGATTATAGGCTTTCTCAAGGTTCTCCTGCCGATAAGTATCATCTTTTGGCATCATCCCTCCAAGGATTTCCATCCTCGCTTCCTTCACTCCTACTCCAAGAAGCCGATCATTGAGCATGATTCGGTTCATACTCTCTGCAATACCGATTTCTTCGAGGTGTTCCAATGTGTGACCTGCCGAACAGATAACGATAGCCTTCTTGATTTCAATCTCCGTGTATCGTTCCTCGTTATCATCATAAAAGTAAGCATATCCATATGTAAGCACTCTATCGAACCAGCCCTTTAGTTTTGCGGGGCAGTCGCTCCACCACACAGGATAAATAAAAGCCAAAGCGTCGGCCCTATCGATTTTCTCCTGCTCAGCTCTGACATCATCTGGTACCGGTGCATCGGGATCAAGCCCAACTTCTCGATGGTATTGCTCAAGGTCCATTTCAGATTCGAAGTCCATCCTGTATAAATCACCTATCTCATAAGTGTGGCTCGCGTCCCTAAGGCCTTTAGTAAACCTGACAAGAACTTCTCTATTGAATGAATCTTCGCTTGGGTGTGCAAAAACAATGTAAACGTGCATATGAGAACCTTTGAAAGGGAATGGTTACGTTATTATTTGGATTTCTGTCATAAATACGGGTTCAGTGAATCAAATCCCAAGTATCCATGGGCTCTGCCCTTGACTCATATGGAATGTTAGTAAGGCTCAAGAGCAGACCCCAGGCCTATATCCGCGGTTATTCGCCGTTACAATTTCTTGACGTTTGATGTTTTTTCTTAATATGAAACGCGACCCCTATCATTAATACTAAAGTACAAGTTGCTTTCAATAAAGTCTTTGTTCCTTCTAATTCGGTTGTGCCGAAGTTGACTAAAACATCCCATATAGCACCAATTCCCCAAAAGAATGGGAATATTATCAGCAGATTATTAGTAATACGATAAACCGAGGCATACATAATACCAACAAAAATAAGTTTTCCGAATTCCGGTTGAAATCCTGCATGATGAAAACTATAAAATAACGATGTCAAAATAATGCCTGAAATAATCCCAAAAGATTCATCAAAAATCCTTCTAAGAAAGCCATAGATAAAAGTCATTTCAAAAACACCTGCCACAAAAATATAAAAAGCGGGGATAAAAACTCCTGGCTTAAGCAGTATATCTCCTCCTTTACCGCCGGCTTCAGTCACAAATTGCATAAACAAAAGCCCCGTGAAGATCAACCCTAAAACTAAACTTAATTTCCATCTATTTTTAGTCAATCCAAATATGTCTAACCCTTGAGTTCTCTTTATCAGTATATATTGTAGTGGGATGTAAAAACCTAGAATGACTTTTATTAAAACATCGAGGATAACAAAAATAGCGACTTCATTGAAACGTGTGTCTGCAAGAAAGAGTCTTAGAACAAAACTGAGTCCGACAACAGTTAATCCCAATAAAAAAACAACTTTTGTATCTTTAGTAATCTCAAATTTAAATGTAAATATTCTCTTTAGGGTCTTCACCTTATTAACCCCCAATAGAAAAATTGCAACGGCGAATAACTACTATATAGATCATTGTTCTTATTACTTAACATTAGCAGGATAAACACAATTGCTTATATATCCACAATACACATAATGCGGAGTTGAGCGGAGTTTTTTCCGTCATAATTGAGCGCGAAACGAGCTGATTATGGCGGAAAAAAGTTCCGATTCGAACGTTTGGTTGTCGAGCCGTAGGCGAAACGGTCGAACGGGCGTGGCGGAGCCTTGCTCCTCTCATCTCCGAATTAACGCTCCGAAGGCGCATCAATGCACGCTTCACCCGCGCTTCGCGTCTGGTGGGAGCACTATGCAGATGCAAGATTTCATCGAAAATCATTCAATCACTTGCAGAAGACCATCTATAAACCCAACAGGGTTAGTGAACACGGTTTCGTGTCCACCGTCGATTTCGACGAGGTTAAACTCTCCGAGTTCAGCCTGTGCCATTCCAATATATGCCCCAGTCGGCAGAGACGTATCGTCTTTGCAAAAAAGCACCGATTTAGGAATGTCGAGTGCCTTAAATGGAGCGGTAATGACCGGGGTAGTGAATAGCGCAAACGGCTGTGGGACACATTTAGCAATCACAGCATCCTGATGCTCAGTCGTATCAGTACCCATCAGAGTCCCTCGAATAAAATCGGGAATGACCGGCACAGAATTATCGGGAGAAGCATTAGCCGCAGCACTCAGACCCTCGGCCGCTTCAGGTGGCACAAGATCAAACTGGGATTTGCCATCAGGCAGCAAAAAGGCGTTGTAAAAAACAATCCTTTCAATCTTGTCGGCCGCTTTTGGAGTAGCGGATTGGAGTACAAAACCGGCACTTGAATGCCCAACCAGAATAACCGGCCCTGCTTGCTTTTGCAGAATACCAACTAAAGAATCAACAATTTGATCAAATGTGATCCCACTACGATCATCCCCAGGACTGTTCCCCGGATAAGTCGGCGCCTCAGCCGTGTGACCGGCTACCTCTAGAAGTTTGATCGCCTCATCATAGACCCAACCACCGTGCCAAGCACCGTGAACCAATACAAAATGTTTGCTCATGAGAATCTCCTTATTCTAACAAAATTAATTGAAACTGTTCCAAAAAGGGAATGCCGAAAATAAAATCAAACGGATTAATTCCTCCACAGACATCTTACTGATGCTTTCTTAAACGACCCTTTTTGATATGAAAATTGAAGGTTTAAGCCCTAAAAATAAGGGAAAAATCGCTCATATTATAGATATATCAAATAGTTAACTTGGTCAGACCCTCATTCACATTCACCATTCGCATTTGTTGGCTTAAATATCCTTAAGCTTGAGCACATGCAACGGTTCCCAGGTTATGAATGGGGTGATTCTGCGTTTATATCTGCCCAAATCATCATAATGCAAGACGTCATAGACGTACTGATCTTCTCTAAAATGCTGGTTAGCCCTGTGCAATGAGGCGTAAGACGGAATAATGCCGATATTGTCTTGAGCAAGCAGCCTTTTGCGAATTCCTTCCGGGTCGGCAATTGAGATTGGAATAGATGCGTCATAGATCCCTAAAAACATCTGTATTGTCTCCTTCAATCTATTGATTGAAGCGCCGCGCAGTCCTACTTTAAAACCCTCCTTCTTATGGAAATGTGGACGGGATACACTAATATCTATATGCGTTGTATTTCCCCCGCGTTTGATCTCCCATGGATGTCCACCGCTCGCTCTTTTCGGATGTTTTCCATCGATCCAATCGGAAAACTCCTGCTTAGAGTTTTCATCTATGTCAAGAAGTCCCTCATGCCTGCCATCAGCATTGCGTTTATACATTTCCCGGCCGGACAAACTCTCATCAAAATAATCATCCTTTCGACTTCCGGCAATATAGGCGATCCTGCAATAGTCAAAGTAGTCCTTTGCTGTCATGGATTCTACGATGGTATTCTCTTCCTTAAAAAAATATCCATCTTCTACCAAACGTATGAATTTCCTGCTCTTCATTTTGCCCAGTTCCTTGTCAAGCCGGTAGATATCGGCAAGAGATGCTCTGATAAGAGAATTTGGCACGATGCCGAATCGACGGTTTAGCGGGTACTGCTCCTGCACGCACATATTGGCTTTTATCCAGTCTTTTCTAACTGTCTTAAGCCAGGTACGGGCCGATGAGATCATAGGCCCCCATACACTGGCTGGATCGTCACAGCCGTCTTCATAAGATGAAAAACCAAACGATACCATCGCCTGCACGCTCTTTTTCGGTGCCACTTCCAGTGAACAGCTATTGCCGTCAATATGGCTGATATAGGAAGTTTGCCTGTATTTGGTAACATACACATGGTTCCATTTGCCTTTACTGTCAGGGAAAATCAGGTCCCAGACAAGGTCGACACCTGACACATCATAATCCAAGTGCCCCAGTTCCTTCAAGAGGGAATAGACGGTATCTTCGAATTTCACAGGCGCCTCGTTTTACTTTCGCTCTCAATACCTGCAAGTTCAGTCATAACCTCTTCAGCAGCGCCGCAGTTTGGCGTCTATCTGAAAGAGCCTTGTTATAGTTCGTTTCTATTTCAGCGATAACACCCTAAAAATATAATTGTATCGTCCCAGAGCAGTTCCCACTTAAAGGCATAATACATCTCACAATATCGGGATTGAATTTATATTTTATTCTGAACTCATTAAGCCAACATTTTATTCTGTAAAGCACTCCACATTCATACTTGCCTATGACGTCTAACCTATTTACGCCTTCATACGCAAAACATTTCCCTTGATAAAATTCCCATGTCATTTTGTTCTCTTCAGGAAAACTAAACCTTACATTCATAAAATCAGGTATCATCAATTTGGAAGCTTCAATAAAAAACAGCCTAAATTCTTCAAAATTTTCAATGTTTTTTTCAAATCCGAGAATACTTTTAATTCGTTTTATTTCAATTGAAGATAATGATTTAATGGCGGATTTGTTGATTTTATTTGTTACCTCAATCCCAAATTCTTGCAGGCAATGAAAAAACCACATGCCGTCATGTGTCATCCAACACCTATTTAAAAGATCAATTGTTTCTTTTTGAGGGATATTTTTAACAGACCGCAAATCTACCTCCTTTTGATCGTATATATCGTATTATATTCCAGCATAATCGGGATAGGGGGGAGCCTCACGACTCCCCTCCTCCCACACCACCGGGCATACGGATCACGTATCCCGCTGATAGCGGGATTCGGTTGACTAAGTGGGTTTAACAAACAGTTTTGGCAATCCTAAACATGCAAAATACTTTACCGGTAGAGCAAAAGCTAACCCTGGACTACGGCTCAGTCTCCATGGACCATGTGCCGATTTCGCTGTATTCCAAGCAAGATCCCTACTTACTCCACCTTTCAGAAGCTCCCTGTAGCCCCGCCGACCCCATTGCTTCCAAAGGTAGCATCGAAGGCGCCGTTTGATCCAGGAATCCAGTTCTTTTAGGATATAACGCACTTCCGTGAAATTAAAGTATGCCTGCCAGCCTAACATAAACCGGCGAAGCTCCATCACGATTACTTCTAAAGGAGATCAAGTCTGCCGTTGACTCTTATTAAGGTTTCTGGTTAATTCATGAATACGTTTTTTAAGGTTTCTATTCCTTCCGATTTCTTGTTTCACTCTTTCTACGATACTGATTACTGTACTATGATGGGGCAAATCTGCCGTGTCTCTTATTAACTTTATACAAGAGTCAACGGCAGACCCCTTTACAACTTGACTCTCTGAAGGACGCAAGATGGCCCGGCCAAAACTCCCGCCTATCTCATCTTGTTCTTGATTTTCCCTTGGACGGCAAAGGTAAGCCTAAGCTAAGCTGACGGTGGGTTAAAGGCAATGCACCTTAATAACCGCCAGTATTCCCATACGCACCATCATCCAAAAAACCACTGTGGTAAGCCGGTCAGCTAGAGTGAATGGTTAGGAAAAAATTTTCCCATGTCAAGGGCTGACCACTTTTTCCGCATGTAATACTCCTAACCCGCAAATTGGGCTTAACTACCTTTGCAATATCTCAATAGCTCGGCAGAGCTTTTTTCCTTCTTCGTATGCTTCTTCTAAATACTCCGGATGTTTCAATACATCTCCTTGAAAATCGAGACCGCGGTGTAAAAGCGCTTTCCAGAGTTCCGTGTCGAGAACGTCAAAAAAATACTTAATTGTGAGAAGAGCTCCATCAAAGAGCTTTTTTCCCTTTGTGGCGCCAACCGATATAAAGAGTCCTTTCCTTTTTGGCTCCCACCCGCCATAAGGGACCTTGTCAATCCAGTATTTTTTTACCCACATAGATTGGCAACGGTCTATAAGCATCTTTGTGTGGGCACTAACCGCATAGAAAAAAATGGGGGAGGCCAGCATGAGGCCCTGGCAAGCTTGCAGCTGATCCAGAACGCGGTGAAAATCATCCTCGATGACGCATCGACCAGTCTCCTTGCAACCGTAAATTTCAAGACAGGGAGATATCTTTAAATCTCTAAGAACAATCTCTTCAACATCGGCACCGGCCTCCCTTGCTCCTTGGACCGCTTTCTTAAGAAGTAAAGAAGTGTTGCCCTTACGGCGTGGACTACCATACACGGCAACTATCTTAATCATATTCAACTCCTAAAACTAACAGAGAATATTTTTTATGAGAATATGCCATAATGCCCCGCTACGGCTCGGCTTGAGCAGTTTGGCCCTGAGCCCTTTGGCAGTGAGCTCACTGCCAAAGGGCTCGCCGAAGTCTTGTGGCGGGATGAATGGCATCCTTTGTTATTCCCGCGAAAGCGGGAATCCAGGTAAATCCTGAAAAACTTAATAGCCTGGATGCCCGCGTCCGCGGTCATGACTAATGAACTACCCCGCTGCTTGCGGCGGGGTAGTTCATTTACGCTAAGCGGTCTAATTCTGCTTTCCTTAGGGCTATTCTCGCCTTTGCAAGCCTTGCATAGCAATCTTTGATCTTCTTTGCCTGCCCGCGCACCACGACCTTGAGCAGATCCCCCTCCAGCTCCGCCACTTCCAGAAGCCTGTAATAGTCCAGCGATTCCTTGAAATGGGCGAGCACTATAAGACCGGTGAGAAGGGGATGGTTATTGGTCACGTTGGCATCCTTAAACTGCAACCCGTGTTCGAGCTCAACCTCCAGGCCTGCCTGGAACGCTTTGGGTTCGATCTTCATTTTGCCCTTGTTTACCTCGGCAAGAATTACCTTTGCCTCTTTCAGTGATACTTTCGGCTCTTTCTTTTTGGTCCAGTCGCTGATCTTAAGTTCCCTGCAAACCCTTTTGACTTCATCTACGGTAACATACTTTGGAATTTTCATGCCTTTCCCCTCCTTTTACAAAATTATTGTGGAAATCTCTTGGTTTCGTCTTAGAATACCAAGTCCTGCGGCCGTGGTTAGAGTAAAGCGGCTTTGACATTTGATAAAGGGTCAAGACGACATAGGTGTCAGGCCTACACAGTTGACAAGTTGAGATCTGAAATAATTTTATCGATCTTTTTTTTCAGTTTTTTATCGTCTTTGATTTGCAACCCAACGCGGCGGCTTGCCTGAGAAACACCAGATACGCCAATCCCAAAGTGCAATCCGATTTCTTTTAATTTTTGCCCACTAAATTTATGACACAAGTAGATCTGAACTCTTTTTAATAATGCTGCATCTTCATTCAATACTTCTTGCTGTCTTGCTGGGGTCGGGCCACGTTAACTTATTGAATATTATGGTTTAACGTCCCAAAAATAGGTGTTTTCAGGGCCTATATCGTCATTTTCGCCCCCAAAACGGAAACCATAAGGAATGGAAGGCTCTCGAAGCTGATAAGATTCGCCAGCCTCAATGCTCTTTCTTCCTATTGCCGATACTCCCATTATGCTTTTTACCTTTTCAACAAAGCCTTTACTCCCAACAGCAGTGCTCCTTGTCCATTTTTCATCCCGGATATTATTTCCGCTCCCCAAATATTCATCTACCCACTTTTTGTGATAAGTAGTCACACTCTCATAGGTATCAAATCCAAGAAGTTCTCTGGGCTTTTCATAATCGATCAGAACGTTTTTTCTTTTTGGTCGTTGTATCTCATTGTAACCACAAAAAGGCCATTCAGAAGGATGGTTCACAACGCCTGTACGTACTATATTGAGATCAATATATACAAGGCACTTAAATAGGTGCTCACCGCTTTCCACCGCCGTTGCGTGATAACGATCCTCCCAAAATGCTCCCTTGCGCTTCTTCCTTTGATTATATTCTTGACCAGTTCGCCCGGCAATCAGTTTAATCGAATTTGGAATAACAT
>JAKLQB010000789.1 GCA_022013615.1 Desulfobacterales bacterium
CATCACTTCCTCGATCAAAAGACTTGGCCAATTTCTCTAGCTTTTTTAGGGATGTAAAGCACCTTTCTAATGGCTGCGTGACGGCAGAGACTACAGATAATGGGTCTACGCATTCCTTTTTTGTTAAATGAGGATTCCGGAAATCCAATGAGTACTCTTTTTCTACAATAGCGGCTTTTGGTATGTACCATGATGAGCCTGTCTCATGCCGTTTTATCCACCATGAGTGAATTGGTTCAAGTTCTTTTATCAGTAGGGGGTATGACCGAGTATAGCAAGGATTCCGCATGTCCCGCCTTTTAATTGGAACTTCATGCTGATAAAACCAAATACCCTTTGTAGGAGTCGACCGATCAAAAAAAAGCAGGTTCGTCTGAATATCAGAGTATGGTTCAAACACACCCTTTGGGAGCCGCACTACAGTATGGAGATTGAACATTTCGATAAGTTCTTTTCGAATTCTTTGTGCAATTCCAGCATCCCCCATGACACTCTCAGGAACGACCACGGCGGCCCGGCCCGGTCTTCCCTGGTTTTTTTCAGGGCGCTTGAGCTTACGCATGATGAGTTGTAAAAACAGCAGGGCCGTTTCCGAGGTCTGCATGTCATTGGGGAAGTTGGATTTGATGCCGGCCTCTTCCTCCCCGCCGAAAGGCGGGTTGGTCAGGATCACATCCTCCCGGTCTCGATCGCCGATTTCCTTGACCTTTACTCCCAGGGAATTGTCATAGGTAATGTTCGGGTACTCCAGGCCGTGAAGCAGCAGGTTCATCTGGCAGAGCATGTAGGGGAGAGGCTTGGCCTCCTGCCCGAAGATGGATCGCTCCTGCAAAATGCTCCGATCCTTGACGGTTTTGCATTGTTTTTCAAGATGACTGTAGGTTTCCACGAGAAAGCCGCCCGTGCCGCAGGCCGGGTCAAGGACAGTTTCGCCGAGTTGCGGGTCCGTGACCGCCACCATAAACTGGACCACGGGGCGGGGCGTGTAGAACTCGCCGGAATCACCGGCCGAGTCCCGCATTTCCCTGAGCAGGGCCTCATACAGACGGCTGAGGGTGTGGATTTCCTCGGAGGAATCAAAATGTATGCCGTTGACTTTGTTGATCACGTCCCGGAGGAGGTATCCGTTGATCATGCGGTTCTGGACGCCGCGAAAGACATTGGCAATCACGTCTCGCCGGTCCCGGCCGTTGGCGGACTGGAGGCCCCTTAAATAAGCCAGGAGTCCGGCGCCGCGGCTCCCATCCTGCCGTATTGCTTCGTCCTGGTTCACAAAAGAGATGAGTTCATCTCCGGTGATGCCGTCTTCCCGGGCGGCCCAGTCCCGCCAGCGATAGGGCGGGTCAATGGCCGGACGGTATCTTTTCCCGGACAGGGCCGCTTCCTGCTCCCGAATCATTTCCATGTCATCCAGAAATTTCAAAAACATAATCCAGGTGAGCATGGGAAGCCGGTCCAGATCGCCGTTCAGGCCTTTGTCTTTCCTCATGATGTCCCTGGCCGACTTGATCAGGGAGCCCAGTTGCTGGGCAGTGGTCAGGGGGTGCGTTTTTTTGTTTGTCTTTCTTGCCATTATTCCTCTTTAACGTTGAAATTTGCTTCAGTTTCAGGAGTTCATTATGCCGCGTACAGTTCAGCCTGCAAATCAATAACCGCTTCGCGGAGGCTCTCGGTACTGCCGAAAAAGTCGATGATCTCGGAGACGTTGCCACGTTCGGAAAGGGGCGGCACCTTGAGCGCATCGGGAATTTTGAATTCCGTGATCCCGTGCTCTGCGTATTTATCCAGAAGGTCTTCGAGGACGGCCCTGGCTTCTGAGCCGTATCGGTCGAAAAAATCCTGTTTGTCTTTACGGAGGCGGCGGACCCGTTCATGCCGGGTGAACAGGGGCGCATTGTAGGCCAAATGGCAGAGCAGGTCAAAGGGGTCTGCATTCGGCTGCTTTGTCACCTCGGCCAGTTCCCTGAAATTGACGCCCCGACCGGCGAGCATGTCCAGGATTTCGCTGCGGTCGTCCGGCCGGGCCCAATGCTCCCGCAGGACGGCTGCGTTTGGGTAAAGAGTGCGAATCACTTCGGCAGTATAATCGGTGTACTTGACGACCCTTAACTGCTTTCCCTTTTCATCGAGCTCATAGACGAGGTGGGCGACAATTTCCACCATGCCGCCGTCTACATAAAATTTTCGCGGCTCTGCCCGCGGGGGCTCGCTGATTTCAGGAGGTACAGCATCAACTTCGATTTCATAATTTTCGACATCCTTTTCTTTTTTTTCCGGAGAAATGACTTCCTCATGGATGATTTGTCCTTCCCCGTCAATGGTCTCCTCTGTAATCATCTCGGGATGTCCGTCGAATTCCGGATCCGCGAAGTGGCGGGTCGCCGATCCCGTATAATCGAGGATATTAAAGAAGTGCTTTCCATAGTCGTCCCTGACGCGGGTTCCCCTGCCGATGATCTGTTTGAATTCCGTGATGGAATTCACAACTCTGGCAATGGCCACGTTCTTGACCATCGGGGCATCGATTCCGGTCGTCAAAAGCTTTGATGTCGTCAGAATAACCGGCGATTCCGTTTCCAACTCCTGAAACCGGCTCAGATGGCCGCGCCCGATGGCGCCTTCATCCGATGTCACGCGGCAGACATAATGGGGATGTTGCTTGGCAAGGTCGGCATTGAGGTTGTTCAAGGCCTTCCGCATCTCAAGGGCATGCTCCTGGTCTACGCAAAACACCATGGTTTTGGCAAACCGTTCGGTTTTTTTCATAAAATCGGTCAGGTGACGGGCAATGGCTTCGGTGCGGGCACGGAGGGCGACTACCCGTTCAAAGTCGCCGGTCTGGTATTCCTCATCCGGGATTTCCCGGCCGTATCGGTCCAGTTCGCCTTTGCTCGGACGCCAGCCCGCCGCATCCACATCCGTGATCACGCGATGAACGCGGTAAGGCGCGAGAAAACCGTCCTCGATCCCGTCGCGCAGGCTGTAGATATAGATGGGGTTCCCGAAGTACCGATAGGTGTCGCGGTTATCTTTCCGCAACGGCGTGGCCGTCATCCCCAACTGGTAAGCGGGCTGAAAATATTCCAGGATTTCCCGCCAGTTGCTCTCATCCCTTGCGCTGCCCCGGTGACACTCATCTACGATGATCAAATCAAAGAAGTCCGGCGCATATTCCCGGTAAAGGCCGGGGCGATGTTCGTCCTTTGTAATGGCCTGGTAGATGGCGAAATACATCTCACGGCTTTTGACGGCCTGGCCGTTTTCAATCTTGTGCCGGGCATCGCCAAAAGGGGTGAAGGTCTTGTCTTTGGGATCATCAACGAGGATATTACGGTCAGCCAGATAGAGGATTTTGGGCCGGCGATATTCATTGGTCCGGTTCCAGCGCCTTGACCAGAGCTTCCAGCAGATCTGGAAGGCGACCAGGGTCTTTCCAGTGCCGGTCGCCATGGTGATGAGAATGCGCTTTTTGCCCTGGAGAATACACTGAATCGCGCGGTTGATGGCGATTTCCTGATAGTAGCGGGGGGTTCGGCCCGCCTCGATATAAAAAGGTGAAAGCAGGCACTCGGACTGTTCTGTACTCAAGGGTTCCGCCTGCCGCAGACGGGTCCAGAGGTCTTCCGGTCCGGGAAAAACATCAATCTCGGTTTCCGTGCCGGTTGTAAAATCGAATTCGACAATGCCCGTGCCGTTTGTCGCATAGGCGAATTTCAGGCCGAGCATCTCCGCATAGACTTTGCCCTGTTGAAGGCCTGTGGCAGGCCTCACGTAATTCGCTTTTGCCTCCACAACGGCAATGGGGAAATCCCGGGTATACCGCAGCAGATAATCTGCTCTCTTTTTCTTGCCGCGCCGGGGTTGCCCGCCGCTTACAATGATGCGGCCGTCTGTAAAGGTTCGCTGCTCCGTGAAGGAATGCGGCTCATCGTCCCATCCGGCAGCGATGAGTTTTGGGATAACATATTTTCTGCACGTATCCGCCTCGGTCAGGCCATTCATGATGTGCCTCTTTAAAGGAGGGTCAACAAAGGATCTATGAAAATCCTACGAATGGGCTAAGTCTTATCTGCTACGTCATAGCTTCTTTCAAATACCTCTTAATTCTTTCCCGGTTTGTTCCGAGGCTGGAAAACTGTTTTTCCGATACATCACTGAACCGGGCAAGCACCTTGCGGTTGATCTGTTCCTGGTCTTCAAAAATGGCAAGAGAACGGAAATTCAGGCCCCATTTTTCGAACTGCAGCAGGGTGATGGTCGCATCCCTTGTTTTGTCATCGTTCGGGAGCGCATGAACATGTATCGGCTTCGGCATGCTGTTAATTCGGCAATCGACCAAATATTTGCCTCCGGGATCATAAACGGGATCATTCCAATCAAACTCCCGGCGATTTTCAGGGACTGTTTCTTCCATAAAGGCTCTAAAGTCCTCCATAAACGTAGACCGTACCCTTTCACGGGAAAGAAAGGTAACGTCCGTTATTCTGAGAAGGGCCTGAATAAAGCTGTAGAGGGCGTCACCATAATGATCCCCCTGAATCGGGATTATAAGCTCGCCTTCCCGGTCTTGAACGCTGAACACGGAGAGTGCATTTGAAATGATCTTCTGCCGGGTCCCACGAAGAAGATCCTTCTCATCAAGCTCATAAGTCAAATGCATATAGGTATGGCCATCATCAGAAAGAGCCCATCCCCCGTTTTCACTTTTCATGACAATGGCCAAATGGTCGCCATCCTCAAACATGAAGGGTGTAAAAACACGAAATCTGCCCACGCCTTCGGCTGAAATCGCAAGTTTGTCACATACTTTTTCGCGGAAGTCCTTTTCTATTTCTTCTACGTTCATGGCTTATTCTCCCTCAAAAAGTGATCTTTGGGTATTAGAGAGGGGATTGGGGTCAGCCCTTGACATAAGACATTTATGCCAAGGGCTGACCCTGTTTACGTTCCGTATAGTCGTCCGTGTGGACGACTTGCTCGCTTGCTTCTTGCTTCGAGAATAATTGCCTAACTTATAACCAACGACAGATATATAGATTTTCAGATGATTAATTTCACGTTTTCTGCTTTTCTCCCTCACCCCCGCATCAAGTGCGGGGCAGGCTCTAACCCACACCCACCCCCGCCAAGTCGGAATCTTCGACCAGCTGCAGTTTATCCCGCATCAGTGTGCGGGGCCGAAATGACGGGTACACTTTTTCAGTTATAATAATTTCAAGCTGTTAAACCATCTCTTGACTGTCCATTTAACCTAAGTGCCCGTATGTTCAGTACTTCCAGTGGTTCTATTCTTTCCTGCCTGCGATTGCGTTGTCTATTTCGTCAAAAACAAGCATCGACGCAATAGAAGATCCAATATAACCCCTTAATTATCATTAGGTTACGTCTATTACATTGCGCCTGAATTACGTTTAACTTTTTTTGCAGACCTAATAGAACCCCTTTAATATCAATATGTTATACTTGTTATATTAGGCTGCAATTGTGTTATTTCTTTTTTAACGGCCTAATTAAGTCCCTACTTTTGGGATACCACAGGGCTGCCCTCGTAGCTCCAATATTATAAATGCCCCCTTCCTTTTTGAGCTCGGCAACTAACTTTTTCACCTGATCATTCGATAAGGCTGGAAGCACCTGCGTAAGCTCACTAAACCTGCTGCCGCTACCCCTGTTTTCCTTTATATGTTTCAGGAGCAGTGCTTTGTTTGTTTCACGATCCAGCCCTTTCTTACGCGTGTAGGCGCCCTTTTCATCAACCATTTTGTAATACCGACGGCTGAGGATATATTTGACCCCGCGGCCACGACCGAAACGCTCAACAACGCCCTTTTCCAAAAGAGACTGCAAACGGTTTTGGAGCTGATCCGGTACCCTGCGTTCTCTGTGTATATGATCCAGCAACAAAAAATCGGATGTACTGAAGAGTTCTAAAGTCTCCCGCCCCACCTTTTCGAGAAACTGGAGAAAACGGGGGTCCCGTACCTCTCCGTTCAGGGTAAGAACAACCTGATATTGATCTGTACCCGTAAAATCAGGAGTTGATTTACTTTCCTTAATACTCAATTCAAACATCAGGTTCATACCCTGTCCGGAGCGTTCCACAAGGCCGCATTTGGCAAAAATATCTGCAATTCGTCTATTACGGGGCAATTGACGGTCAAGAATATTCTGTTCATTAATACCCAGCGGAAATCCCCCCGGGCTTTCCAGCACCAGCCGCCGGGGATACTGCCGAACAAAAATATTGCCACCAAGCTGATAGTCCCGATGGCTAATGGCATTTAAAACAGCTTCACGAACAACACGCTCGGAAAAAGTCGGAATATCCAGAACAAACAGACCTGACTGAAAGTGCTGGATATCATTCCGGAGGTTAATCAGGTTCCATAGTTCGTCGTAAAAACTGAAAAATCCCTGCCTGAATTCCACCCGTTGCTGTGCAGAGCCGGAGGCATCGGAGGCACGATACTCGAAAACGACTTCGGCCTGGGCAAGATGCCGCCCCATGGCTTTCCGGGTGCCGAACAAAATCAGCGAGGCATAAGTCAGGTTGCCATCAATCAACGCTTCCGCATCATTAAGTAACTGTTCGGGAGAAAGGGTCGTCAGACTCGAACTTCTGGATTTATCCATCCAGCGATTGCGAAAATTTTCAATTGCCTCACGATCAAGGTCATCCATGGATGCGGCGGAGCATATATCCGCAGAGAAGTCATGGCCTGCCTCCGCAAAAATACCACGCAGTCGGTCTTCGGACATGGCGATCAGGCTGTCGCCCTGCCGGTGCCAGTAGATTCCCTTGTATTTGATGGGATTTCCGATGGGATGTTCAGGGACATGAAAAATCAGAACCCGCCCGTCCGGGTGATTGACAACGCTAAAATCAATATTCAGGTGCAATCGTTCTATAAGACTCGCCCTTGTACGTTCCGGTTGCTTGAAAGCCTGAGAACCCACAACACATCTGGGACGATTGTCTGTTACTCCAAGAACAACTTTTCCGCCGCCTTCGTTGGCCAATGCCGCGCAATATTTGACAAGTTTTTCAAAGTCGTAAGTATTCTTGGCTTCCTTGAATTCGAGACTCTCTCCCTCTTTGGAAGTCATTATTCTTTCTAATTGGTTAACCGTCATTCCGGTTATTTTTTCCATATTTATTTCCAGTAATTAACCACGGAACACGCGGAATACACAAAAAAGAAAACAGCAAAATTTTCACGATATAGCTTGATACGTTCAATTATCACCAGACGCGACAATCAAGCTAAATCATTCAACCGCGAATGCCTTCCTTAAAAGCCTGTCCAGCACATCCGTCTTTGTTTCGCCTTTCTGATCCGGTTGCAGGTCAAATTTATTCAGCCTTAAAAAACGGTACCCGTAGCTTTCAAGCTCTATCTGGCGGCTGATGTCATAATCAACAGGTTATGGCCCCATGGAAGTTCTG
The DNA here is from genome assembly GCA_022013615.1 of Desulfobacterales bacterium. Next base: position 7,448 of record JAKLQB010000789.1, read on the forward strand.
CGACAGCTTGTCGCAGTTTTTCATGAGCTGCATACTGCTCATAAAATCGTTTCATATCCCACAAATTGCGAGGAGAAAAACCTGTACCTCCAGGAAACTCTTTCCGCAAATCCATCGAAAATCTTTCCACTACGGAATCACGGTATTGGCTGCGAAACGAACCATTCGGGATAAATTTCTTGCACTAAATCCATTACCGAACTCTGGAACCAATTTTGCCGACACTGTCTGCAAAATGTCCACACCATACTCCGCCCGTTTTTCCTTTAAAACATCTTGACCGATGGATTCACCTCAAAGTTGGAATAAAACGATCAAGGAAAACAATTTAGCTTAAATCATTATAATTTGAAAAGGCAATGGGGGTCAATCAGAATTGAAACATAGTTTTTTATTGTCAAGGGCCGCTTTTTAGGGTTTAATGGAATTATTCTGATGCCATATAAAATTCTGAGCAAATTCCTCCCCTGTGGCCAGAAGAGTGAGAGCATTTTGGTAAGTTCTCAATAAATTCGGGCTGTATTAAGAAAATCCCCTCTCCGAGCCGTAGGCCCTACGAGCCGGAGGCCACAATCCCCCTTTGCAAAAGGAGGAAGGCTCGGAATGCCCAGACTTATTGAGAATGGTACGTATTTTGGTTTTAAACATTTGGATTTTCAGGCTTGGCCTGAGATAACCATATCATTTTGGCTCAAATTACGCTTTTGCGTTTGTTTTTAAGGGAGTGATTAATGCATTTTGGTGGGGATGATTCCTCAGGCAAGCCCCTATCGCTTATAAGGCTCCTCGTGGCCATTTTTTGCATTGCCGTGCCCCTTTTTTTTGGAGCAGCCTGTTCAAAGGAGGAACAGAAAGAAGTTCAAACGCCAAGGGTCGTGGTCCCCATAACAAACCATGTGCGGGAGATTCCTCCGGTTGCGTTGGCCAGTCAAAGTATAAACAACGAACCAGAAGAAACGCCCACTGCAGTCACTGAAACAGTTTCCCTTGAAGATGAAGAAAGGCAACCGGATTCACCCTCTTTGATAGAGAAGCCGGAAGGGCAGGAAGTTATTAAGGAAGAGGATGGCTACTACAAGGTGCAAAAGGGCGATAGCCTTTCCAGGGTAGCCGGTAGCGAAGGTGTGTACGGCAACACCTTAATGTGGCCCAGCCTTTTCCGCCTTAACATGGATAGACTTGGCGGAATGAAAGTGGCAGAGGCTTTCGACCTGAAATGGTCAAGCCTCTTCAGGCTGAACACGGATAGCTCTAATGGGGTAAATGTATTGGAAAACTTTGAGGCCGAAGAGCTGCCCGAAGGTCTTAACCTGAAATTTGTGACAGAAAAAGACGCAAAAGAAAACCTGGCCAAAGTGGCACAAAAGATCTGGGTGGTTAGTGTGATTTCTTCCCAAAACATGAAAAGC
>JAKLQB010000790.1 GCA_022013615.1 Desulfobacterales bacterium
CATGGTCACATGGGAATCAGGCTCAAGCCTTTTGAAACGGCAGGCAGCCTTTGGTCCAAGAGCAACGGCGCCAATAATGACGATATTCTGAGGCATGATGATACTCCTTCTCTTTTCCTTTTTGTATTCGCACTATTTATATGTTACACGTGGAGTAGTTTTCAACGTTTTTGTCTTTTACGGAGCAGTTTTCCATGCTATCTTATTGCAGTCAGCTATTACAATTGATTTCATGAAACGTCATTTCTAAGGAGGTAAGAAACAGTTCAGATGCCGCTCAATCTCAAGAGATTAAAATCATTCTCAGGTAGAAAAGGCCCATTGCTCCTCATCATCATGGATGGCGTTGGTTTGGGAAAAATGGACGAAACCAATGCAGTATATCTGGCAAGGACACCCACCCTTGACCGCCTTTTTTCGTCCCAGCTTTATTGTCAGCTTCAGGCACACGGCATGGCTGTGGGATTGCCCAGTGATAAGGATATGGGGAACAGCGAAGTAGGACATAATGCCCTCGGGGCAGGCAGGGTATTTGAACAGGGGGCCCGTTTGGTTAATCGTGCCATTGAATCAGGCCGTATTTTCGAATCACCTGCCTGGGCCAGTATTTCCGGGCGAGGGACGAATGGCGGAACTTTGCACTTTATAGGTCTTCTTTCTGACGGAAATGTTCACTCCCATATTACACACCTCTATAAGATGATAGACAAATGTGCTCAGATGGGAATTAAGAGAGTGCGCGTTCATGCCTTGCTTGACGGACGGGACGTGGGCGAAAAATCAGCGCTGGATTATGTAGTACCCACCGAGGATAGGCTAAAGCGCATATCAGAGGAAAAAGGGCTCGACTATCGTATTGCTTCTGGTGGCGGCCGCATGAAGGTGACCATGGATCGTTACAATGCAGATTGGAGTATCGTAAAACGCGGGTGGGAGGCCCATGTACTTGGGAAGGCCCGGCCATTTAGCTCAGCAGAGGAAGCCGTTAGGACCTTTTATAGTGAGGACCCTGGGATTACTGACCAGTATATGGATGCCTTCGTTATTGTGGATTCTAAAGGATCTCCTGTTGGTCCTATTGTGGATGGCGATTCGGTCGTATATTTCAACTTCAGGGGAGACCGGGCCATTGAGATCTCGCGGGCGTTTACAGAAAGGGATTTCAAGGAATTTGACCGCGAG
>JAKLQB010000791.1 GCA_022013615.1 Desulfobacterales bacterium
ATTTCCTCCTGCACAATCTTGCTTGCATCAGCGGCATTATCTGCCACAAAGACCTCAAAGTTGTTATCTTCCAATGCCTTCTTGACCTCGCTCAGGCGCTTCTGCCAATAGTTTTCAACAGGTTTATCCATTTCGTTCTCCCTCTGTTAATATGTTATATAACTTTAAACGGTTATAATTTTAGCTTTCTAATTCCCTATTCCATGCCCTTTCAGGTGAGTGTGTAAAGTGAACCCACGCTGTTGAGTATAAAGGAAGAAGGAAATTCCTCAGAAAATCGCTTAATGGCCTTCCAGCCCGTGCAGTGCATAGGCACAAGCACTTTTGGCCCCATCTTTTTCAATTCATTGACGGTTTCTTCAATGATCGGTTCGAACGATGTCCCAGAGAGATGAAATCCTCCAAGGACCGCATAGACTTGCTCTATGCCGGTCATTTTTCGTGCATACAGGATTGTATTGATAATGCCCGCATGGCTGCAACCCCCTATGATCACCAGGCCTTTCCCTTTGAGGTTAATAACCAGGGCCTGGTCGTCAAGAATGGAGTCTTTCTCTAACTTGCCGTCTCGCTCTATGACCGCATTAGGAAGGCCCTTTTCAAACTTTGTAACACGTTCCACATCACCTGTTACCATGACCCCATCATCGGCTAGAAGGGACGGAGTCTTCTTTGCCAGAAGTTCAATGTTTCGGGCCTCCAGATCCGCCTTTATCAAAGTTTGGGGAAAGAGGAGCTTTCGGCCATCGTCGAGGCCAAAATACCGAGGTGCTATGAAGGCGTCCGGGTGAACCACCAGAGGAATGCGTTTGCCAATTCTATCAAGGAGTTGGTAAAGGGACCCCGTGTGGTCCATATGTCCGTGGCTCAGGACAATGGCGTCTATCCCTTCTGTGTCCACTTCCAATTGCCCCAGATTGTGTGGGACGCCAATCTTGTTGTAGCCGGTATCAAAAAGGATAGTATGTCTTCTTTCTCCCTGATATACGGTGACGAGCAGTGAAAGCCCATGTTCTGCCAGAAGGGCGTCTGTGGGGATTTCTCCTCCCTTGCCATGTGGGGGACGGGTGACTACATCTGTATTTCCGAGCAAAACATCTACATAGTTATCTATGATCGTGAGGATTTCTACACGGTCTGACTCTTTTAATGTAACAGATAATTGATTCATTACTCTAACTCCTTTCCCTCTCTTTCTGAAACTCCTTTAGCTTAATCCAGAGATCCTCCACCTGCTGTTTAGTCTCTTCAAGCGAGTGCTCATTATGGATCACATAATCAGCATATCCTACCTTTTCGGCAATGGGCAATTGGGCCTTGAGTATATTGGCTGCCTCCTCCTTACTGATACCGTCCCGCTCGGCTAAACGTTCTACCTGAAGCTCTTCAGGGATGTAAACCACCATGAGTTTGTGAAATCTGTACTGCAAATTTAACTCAATCATAAGCGGGATCACTACAGGTATTATCGCACCGGGGGTCTTTTCCGCAATCTCGTTCACCTGTCTTACAAATTCCTCGCTGATGCGGGGGTGTGTAAAGCTTTCAAGTTTTTTTCTTTTTTCCAGATCCCGGAAAACAATAGTTGAGAGCTTTTTCCTGTCTAAGTTGCTATCTTCCTGAAGCACCTGCTTCCCGAAGTAGTCAACAATTTCTTTCCAGGCAGGTTCTCCGGGTTCTACTACCTTCCTTGCAATTAAATCAAAATCAATGATGGGTGCCCCCAGTTCTTCTAACATATTGGCGACCGCGGTTTTTCCACTGGCAATGCCGCCAGTTACGCCCAGGAGCAAACGGTTGTCTTTTCCCCGGATAGTCTCAAGCTCATCCAAACCGCTGTAGGACATGGGAAAAGCAGTGGTGAGATCTCTTTCAGCGCCAGCAAAACTGATGGGGTAGCGAATCCCTCGGCGGTAGAGGGTCTCCATGCCTCCAAGTGCTTTTTCCATCATTCCTGCGGGCAAGGCCATGACAAGATCTTCATCCTGGGCATGTCCATAGCGACGCTCTCCATAGCATGGAATAGTCAATGAAGGCTTGCCGGTCAGATAACATCGGGCAATGGCATCCGAGCAGGAGGACTCTCCAACGCAAAAAAACTGCATAACTTCGTAGTCTTCAAATTGCAGGGAATTGATCAAAAGCATCATCTGGGCCGGATTTGCATAAATAAGAACAATGTCGGGTTCAAAGGGATTGTACACCAACGGAGCCATGGCTACGGCTTCATATTTTCCCAAAGGAAGACGTGGGATGGATGCCTCATACCGTTTCCCGTCTTCCCTTGTCTTGACCCAGACAATACTGCGGAATGTGCCATCCTTACACGCCTCGGGGATATCGGTGAGGCCAATAATTGAGGGGCACGTGGGATTCATGAAATCATCCAGCTCAGCTCCAACAGTCCAATCAAAGTTTCTTACAAGTGTGATTAATTGACAGAGTGTGACCTTATGCTCGGCTCTCCGTATAAAAGGGATCTCATTAAGGTCCCCCTTTTTCTCCAGCATCTTGAATCCCACCGGGAAGGACTTAAGCCTCATTAACAGTTCCATTCTTCTGATGATCTTTTCCCAGTCGTGCTTTTTCTCCGTATTCATCTCTTTGCCTCACCTCTTTGGTTTCTGAATGCGATAGGCGAATACCCCCCTTTTTTGAGGGCCTCAACGAGATCGTTTTCATCCTTAATAGTGTCCGAAAATTGCGTTGCATAAATCCCTACTTCGGAGACTTCATGGGCATCACTCCCCCCTGTGGCAGGCAGCCCTATACCTCCTGCTACCTTTGATGCAAAATCATTCTCTTTTTCGGTAACCTTGCCGTTAAGGACTTCAACGGCATCGACCAATTTGAATAGAGGCCTTTCCATGGCCTTTTCAGGGGTGAGCCCGAGCTGGCCCACGCCAAAGGTCAAAAACCCTCTGAAGGGGTGAGCCACAATCATGAAGCCTCCGGCCCTTCGGACTTCCCTCCTGAGTTCCTCAACCTTAATAATGCCCTGGATATTCTTGTCCAATCCGAACACGACCATGTCTCCCTGGTCAGTGGTAATCTCATTGCCCCTTAGAACCAAAAACCCGTGCTTCTCTCTTAAATCCTCCACCCGGCCCGGCTCCCACACATAGTTGTGATCTGTCAGGCAGATGCCATCCAGGCCAACCCTTTTGGCTTCCTCAATACACTGATCTACCGGAGCCGAACTGCACGGAGAGGCTGGGGACGTGTGCACATGCAAATCAATCATCATGCCCCCTGATATCTCTTTTTTGACAGCAACATACGGACCCTGATCTTTTATTTCAATATGTTCTCCAGCGGACACCTTGTCGGAGGGGTCGGGCAGCGGTTCATCTTTTAGTGCACCTCTTAAAAAAGCCCTAAATGACAGGTCCTTATTTTTTGCCTTTACATCCTCCCATTTGGTCAATATGGCCGCTTCTTTTGCAGAATGGCAGCACTCGAGCAAAAGGTTAGCGTAGTGCCGGCATGCCTTTCGACCAATAATTTTGTGGACTTTCTGGGAAAAGCCTTTCTCTTTAATACACAGCCCCACTGCCTCCTGAAGGAAAGGAATGGCTCTTGGGCATGCGGGTGTGGTCCAGCGGTTCCACTTGCCATTTATCTTTAGAATTTCCAGGTCGGAAATCCTTATAGAAACATCTATCTCCAGGCTATAGATGTCGTCGTCCAGGATACCGTGAGCCATAAAGGTATCCTGGTCTTTCTTCTCAATGCTGACGATCTTGTTACGGGCAAACTTAAGCATACCTACTCATATTCCTTCCGTCATTTATGAGCCCCCTTCAACCTCTTGCTTGTCATTACACTGGTGGTTCAATTCCCTCCACAATAGGGCTACCCGGTGCAAATGCTGCGCAGCGGTTATATAATCTCATATTTTCCCTGACCATTTGAGCATAGAATTCCTTCGCCTTGTCTGCATCTGTCGGTCTCGGTGAACTAATTAATACATCTTTAGTAAAAGATAGAATAACCCCGTGACAGCACTCTTCCACCATAAAGGCTAACTGTTTGCAATCTGTGGCCTCCCCTATAAGGCCTTCGATGATCTTGAGCATGCCTGGACCTATTCTCACACCTATCACCTTTTGAAGTGAGTCAGTCGGGTTGAGGCATTCTTCCTGGTAAGCACGGTGGATAACACCACTAATGCCTGTGATCTCAAGATCGGGTAATTTCACCATGATTTCGACAAAGGCATCCGTCAGGGTGTCTTGAAGACGGCAGGTAGATCTCATCGTATGATCATCTACTTGCTCAACACTGGTACACCTGTTCCTGGAGTATTTGAGAATATTTGCCATAAACCGGACACTCCTATCCTAATCCTTCACAAGCCCCCTTATTCCTAATCTTATTGAGTGGGCTGTGTCAACCCTAACGTTTCAAACCCCACCGGCCAAAACCGGTGCGCTCTGATGCGTTTTTCCTCGGTGCAGACCTTGCAGCGTTAGAGTCATATACGAGAAAAAGATATCACAAAAATCATCTTGACCTGCTCAAATTGACCCATGCCTTTGGATGGCGTGTGACTTGCAATATTTTCTTACAAATAATCACACAGTTACGGCTATAAAGATCATCCGAATAGAGCGGCATTAATTTTGCGTACAATTTGCCGCGAGGGACGTGTGAACAAGGACTAAAGAATTCAAACCCAGAGAAGGTAGCTTTTCAAACCGAAGGTAAATGGGAACTGTGCGAAAAATCTTAGCTATTTACAATGAACAGGAGAATCTCACTGGCCTCGCCGCATTATTGAAGAATGTCATGCCCGATTGTGCCGTGACAACAGCACAGTCAGGAAGCGAAGGTATTGAAAAGGCAAAGGCAGGGTTTCCAGATACGATTCTCCTTGATATGGAGATACCTGAAATAGAAGGATTTGATGTAATAAAGAGACTTAAATCCGATGAAAACACAAAAGATATCCCTATCATACTTGCGGGTGGAACCATAGATTCCAAAAGTCATGCTAAAGGATTAGATCTTGGCGCTAACTCTTTTCTTGATAAGTCCATTGATGAAAATGTACTGGTCGCTCAAATCAATGCCTCGCTACGAATGAAAAAAACAGAAGATCTTTTGCGCAAAGAAAAGGAAAAACTTGAAACCTTACTTCGACGAACACAAAAGAACGAGGCCATCAGTGCGCTCACAGGAGGCATTGCCCACGACTTCAACAATATCCTCACTGCCATCCTTGGTTACACTGAGATAGCAATGGGCC
>JAKLQB010000792.1 GCA_022013615.1 Desulfobacterales bacterium
ATGTCCTGGGTTTAGTATCGATCCAGGCTCTGTGCGATTTTTCTGCCAGGGGTGCAGTGGCTAAGATATAGTCAATGCGCCAGCCCATATTTCGCTTAAAGCCATTTGGAATCCTATAATCCCAGAAAGTATAATGGCCACCATCCGGCTGATGCTTCCTAAAAATATCCACAAAACCCCACTCAAAAAACTCCTTCATGATGGCCTGTTCATCCGGGTGAAAGCAAACACCTCCCCGGAATTTATGCGGATCATACACATCTAAATCCTCAAGCACCACGTTGAAGTCGCCCGTAAGCAAGAGTGGTTTACCAGGATCATAAGTTCCTTTGATATGCAACAGGAGGTCCCTGAACCATCGGAGTTTGTATTCGAATTTCTCGGTCCCCACGGCAAAGCCCTGAGGTATATAGACGTTAATGACAGGGATATCTCCGATCATGGAACTCATAAAACGGGCCTCTTCTTTATTCCCGTTGTAAAGATTCAATTGAGGTTTTTCTGTGGGCAGTTTACTGATGATAGCCACGCCGTTATAAGCCTTCTGTCCCCTGTATAATGCATGGTAGCCAGCTTCATTAAAGGGACCAGCAGGAAAGTCTCTGTCCTGGACCTTGGTCTCCTGCAGGCAAAGGACATCGGGCTGTTCCCGGTCAAGCCATTCCACAATAATGGGGAGCCTGGCTCTGATGGAATTGGTATTAAAAGTGCTGAACTTCATTATTTGATTTTACTCCCCGGAACAGTCTCGGCGTCTGGAGCTAAAAGATGCACCCCGGACCCGTCTTCTGCGGCGAGCACCATGCCATGGGACTCGACTCCCATCAGCTTGACCGGTTCAAGATTCGCCACGATTATTACCTGCCTCCCCGTAAGCTCTTCTTCGGAATAATAGCCCACCAGGCCGGCCACAACGGTCCTATCTTCGTCCAGGTCCACCGTTAACTTAAGGAGTTTCTTGGATCCGGGTATACCTTCAGCCTTTCTGATGGTTCCAACCCTGATATCCATTTTTTGAAACTCCGCAAAAGAAATGGGTGGTAATTTTTTCTCGGTCATAGATTTTTCCTTATGCTTTGATGGCCTTTCCTGTTTTTTGGTTTCAATGCGGGGAAACAGCGCTGGGGCCTTAGTCAAGACCTTCACGGGCCTTTCTCTACCCCATGCTCGGAGGTCCTTCAGCTTCAAATCTTTGCCCTTTCTGGCAAGGCCCAACTGATCCTGCATCTTTTCGGCAGACTCTGGCATAAAGGGCCATATGAGAGCAGAAATGATCCTGAGCGTTTCAAAGATATAATAAATAACTGTAGAGAGCCGTTGTTTATCCGTTCTGGCCAGTACCCAGGGAGCCATGGTGTCAATGTATTTATTTACATTACCAATCACCTCCCAGATGGCCATCAATGCCTTATGGAAGCCCAGCTCCTCCATTAATTCTTCGTATCTGCAAACAAGGTCAAGGGCTTGCGTTTTTAGCTTTTCATCTTCCTTTTCAGAGGGATATGGCTCAGGCAGCTCTCCCTTGAAATATTTGTGAACCATGGTCAGGCTTCTGCTAACCAGATTACCCAGGTCATTTGCCAGATCAGCATTGATTCTCGCAATCAGGGCATCTTCACTGAACTCGGAATCTAGCCCGAAGACCATGTCACGCAGCAAGAAATATCTGAAAGCATCCAGGCCGTACACATCCTCAAGTTCGAGGGGCCTGACAACATTCCCGATGCTCTTGGACATCTTACCCTGGCTCACATTCCAATATCCATGGACATTGAGATGCTGATACGGCTCGATGCCTGCGGACTTAAGCATACAGGGCCAATAAATGCCGTGGGGCTTCAGGATATCTTTGGCAGTAATGTGCTGAACACAGGGCCAAAATTCCTTAAACAGCTCACCATCTGGATACCCAAGGGCTGAAACATAGTTGATCAAAGCGTCAAACCATACATAGGTAACGAAATTTTCGTCAAAAGGGAGGGTGATTCCCCAGTTAAGCCGTGACTTTGGTCGAGAAATACAAAGGTCTTCCAGGGGCTCCCTTAGAAACGAAAGGACCTCGTTCCTGTATCGCTCTGGCCTTATAAAATCAGGGTGGTTGTGAATATGGTCGATCAGCCATTTCTGATATTTGCTCATACGAAAAAAATAGTTTGCTTCGCTGATCACTTCGGGCTCCGTGAGGTGATCCGGGCACTTCCCGTCAACCAATTCCCGTTCCGTGTAAAAGCGCTCACAACCAACACAATAGAGCCCCTCATAATCACTGAAATAGATATCACCATTTTCCTTCACCCGACTAAGAATCAATTTAACAGTTTCTTTGTGTTGGGGATCCGTGGTGCGAACGAAATAATTATTGCTGATATTCAACCTGGGCCAGAGGTCCCTGAACAGTTGGCTAATCCGGTCCACATAATCCTTTGGGGTCTGGTCGGCTTTTTGGGCGGCGGCAGCAATCTTGTCTCCGTGCTCATCTGTACCGGTAAGGAAAAATGTCTTAGAGCCGAAAAGCATATGAAACCGGTTAAATACATCCGCCACAATCGTTGTATAGGCATGTCCAATGTGAGGTTCAGCGTTCACGTAATATATTGGCGTTGTTACATAGAATTTTCTGGGCACTGGTCTTAATGGTTACTCCTTTTTGATTTTTTTTGTGAAGAGACCCTGCCGCATAAGATCACTGGCCGATATCTCTACCTCGCCCCCGGATTCCAATGCAATGGTAAGGGTTTCTTTTAGAACATTCTGACGGACGATCTTTCCCTCTCCGTCCTTTGTTTGGACTTTTTTGCCGATTTTAGGGAAATCCTTTTTAATCTTCTCATAGTATTCATGCTCATAGGTCAGGCAACACATCAACCTGCCGCACATACCAGATATCTTACTGGGGTTTAGAGAAATGTTCTGTTCTTTGGCCATCTTTATGGTTACAGGGGCGAATTCCTTTAAAAAAGTCGAACAGCATATGGGCCGACCACAAACCCCAAGTGCCCCTATCATCTTGGCCTGGTGGCGTACACCGATCTGCCTCATTTCTATCCTGGTCCGAAATTCCCCCACAAGGTCCTTTACCAATTGCCGGAAATCCACCCTCCCGTCCGACGTGAAATAGACAACAATCCTGCTTCCGTCAAATCGTTTTTCAACAGAAACCAGACGCATTGGCAGAGATCTACCCTTTATCTTTTTTAAACAGAAACAGAAAACATCGTTCTCCTGGATAGAAATCCTCTCGTATTTTTCGATTTCCTCTTTGGTTGCCAGACGAAATATTTTTTTGAGAGGCCGCTTAGGGGTATTCTCCGTTCTGTTTTGTGGCTCAGCGCAGACACAGCCAATAGCCGGACCCTCTGCAGTTATTACCATCACCTTGTCCCCTTTTTTAAGAACAAAGTGTCCGGAATCAAAATCATATACCTTGTCATTACTCTTGAATTGGATTCCTACGATCTTGTTCATTTTAACCTTCCAATCCCTTACCTGCCTTGTTCCACAAGCCGCCTGAGACTCAGGACTGTATGCTCCATTACCAATTTTGTATTTCGCATCCTGCGCAGATCCCTTTGAGATTGATCTACCGCCAAAATGCTATTGATCAAATTTGGTACTTTTAATTTTCCAGCAATATTTTTCAAATTATGGGAAAAATCCACATTGATCATCAGATGCTTGCCTCCACCCACCCTTACAAGCAGCAAGTCCCGATACCAGGTCTCCCATACCGCCAGCATGTCCATCAGGCCTGCTTCCCAGGTCTCAGATGTTTCAAAACCTGTTTTTTTATCCTCCCCTGCACATTCGAGTGCCATTTCGAGCGCCTGTTCCCTGGAAAGGCCTGGGAGCCTTATGAGCCTTTGAAGCCATTCCTGCCGCTTATCAAAAAAATCACCCTCGCACATTTTCAGTGCATGCCCCAAACTTCCTCCCGAGATCCTCGCCAGGACAGCAGCCATTTCCGCGTCCACGCCTTTTTGCTTAACGAGCCAATATGTCATATCATCCACAGGCAGTGGTTGGAAGGGAACTCTCTGACATCGTGAAACAATGGTCGGTAACAGATCCAGGGGCTCTGTAACCTTAAGTATCAGGATATTTCCGGGAGGAGGTTCTTCCAGGGTTTTTAACAAAGAGTTAGCTGCTTCAGTGGTCATTGTTTCTGCCTGATAAAGAACAATCACCCGGTACCTGCCCGAGACTGGCGCAAAGCCGAGTTTTCGGTTCAGGTCTCGTATCTGGTCAATCTTAATATTTTTACCTTCTGGCCTAATGGACAGGAAATCCGGGAAGTTCCCGCTCTTCATTTGGCGACACGAAACACAGTGGCCACATGCATCCCCGTTAACAGGTTCCTGGCAGTTGAGGGCCATTGTGAGGGCCATGGCCGTGGTCGTCTTTCCGATCCCTGGAATCCCGGTGAAAAGATAGGCGTGGGGTATCTTTTCTCTGGCCATTACCTGGGCTAAAAAACTTTTCGCTCTTTCCTGGCCCAATATTTGTGAAAATGACATTAGGAATCCCTCACCTCATCTTTCGGGATATAAATGGTTCAACATGCTTAAATATGATCTCCTCTAATTCGTCCTCTTTCAATGTGCCATCGACAACTACAAATCGTTCGCTATCCTCCATGGCCATAGTGAGATATCCTTCCCTTACGGCCTCATGAAAATCCTTTTTCTCCCTTTCAAACCGATCCTGCCCTTCCTGGAATTGGATCCTATTCCGCTTTAAAGCCCTTTCAAGGCCGATCTCTACCGCACAGTCAATAAGAAAGGTGATGTCAGGCCGGATTCCAGGAGAAGCCTTTTCATTCAGAGTAACTATCAGCTTCATGTCGAGCCCACGCGCATAGCCCTGGTAGACCGTTGTTGCATCGAAAAAACGGTCACACA
>JAKLQB010000793.1 GCA_022013615.1 Desulfobacterales bacterium
TTAACATCAATTGAACGGGGTAAAATTGATTATTGACGATTGAAAAACAAAAAGAATATTCTCTCGCCCCGTCTCTCACCCCAGTGAAATACGTTTGGCCCCGACGGAACAACTGCACGTTCCATGGGGGTAAACACTTCACACAGCACTGCTCCGCTTCTTGAGTTACATAGGCCAAATCTAAAGGCCGGGAACCCAGAAGAAAATCGCTATGCCTCTCTCCAACTTTTGGCTTAAAGTAACAGAAATTGATTTTTTTGTCATGTAATTTACTGAACTTGTGCAAAAATGAAATAAATGGGTGAAATTGTTATATTTAAATTTTAAATATTGCATAATTATATATCAATTATATATCAATGGATTATAACTATATTCCATGTGGGGGTCAAGTCTTTGATTGACTTACCTTTAACTGCTGTCTGTGGCTGGGGGTCGGACCTCAGCAACCACTTGTAATAACTACGATAACCATAAAAACAGGCCTGTTTTAGACCCTTAAACACCCCTTTTTGTAATAAGAATGGGGGACGTTGGCAACTTTGTCAACTTATTTTTCCAACGCTGGGTGATTCGTCTTCGTCTTCAATTCCGAACCTCTCAGGACTGCCTTTTGAACACCCATGCGAACAGAAAGGCGCGAAGGGAATTTTTCGCGTAACCTTTTCACGACTGTAAAGCTTTTCGAATCTTTTTTGGATTTTGACGTAAATCCAAAACACGCCGAACAAGGACAAGCTCTTTCCTTTGTACGGTATAGTACACGGCGTAAGGAAACCGCTTAGATAGCATACGGTGATAGCCATGGAATTTCGCATGTATGCCACCATAGAGCGTCAGAGAATCAATGTCCGAAAATAGCGAGTCAAAAAAGTAATCGCCCAACCCCTCACCTTGTCTTTCATAAAATAACCGGGCTTCATAAAGATCATCAACTGCAGAAGAAAGGATCTTCAGCTTCATTCGAAGCGTTTCCTCAGTTCTCTCTTTGCATCTCCCCAATCAAGAACCGCCTCTTTTCCTTCTTTGCGTCTCTGCTCAGTCTCTTTCAATGCCTCCAGATGCCATGCAGGAGATTGAACATTATGTTCTTCTTCAGTTAGATCCTGCCATATGGCTTCCATGACCCGCAGCTTTTCTTCTATAGAGAGCGTCTTTACAATAGACATATCAATCATAAGTTCACCTCGCCTTTGCTTAGGACAGAATGGAGGACGTTGGCAACTTTGTCAACTTATTTTTCCAACGCTGGGTGATTCGTCTTCGTCTTCAATTCCGAACCTCTCAGGACTGCCTTTTGAACACCCATGCGGCTAATCCCCAGTGTCCTTGCCACTTCCGCGGCAGGGTAGCCAACCTCTTCAACAGCCAGAAAGGCAACCAGGGACCTGGCTTCTGAATACCGCCTTTGCTTGTTCGCAGAACATACCAACTCAGGCTTAATTCCCAATTTCCCTGCTACAACTTCAACCAATTCCTCTATAGGCCGCTTTGGTAGGTACTTCTTTTCAAACTTCACCTCCGCTTGCTGCAGGGTCTCGCTCACGAAATCCCCACTCCCCAAAATCCTCGCGTCTCCCTTTTCACGCTCATCTTTCGCCCTACCCAAGAGGCCTGCCTTGTTACCTCCAGCGCTTCTGACGAGACCACCGCCTTGGAATTCTGGTCGACTACCCTGCGCGATGCCTTTTTTCACAAACTCACGGTATCTCTTTCGTGCAACCCTCACGGTTTCACCAAAATGGAGGAGGAGATCTTGAATTGTCCTGTCGGCCAAATTGAATTCGGATTGCGGAATGCGGAATGCGGAATTTCTGTCTGGTGGGCTGGATGTTCCTGACTTCGGATCTCTGATTTCTGGAACCAGGGGATTTTTACAGCGACCGAGGATGGCGCTGTGACCTGCCCAGGGGTATTTGTCGAGTTCGTTGAGGTCTTGAACCAGTTTTGCTCGTAAGGGATTGAGGTGAATGTAGCGGATCAGTTCCAGGAGATACGGATCTTCTTCGCAGATGACAGATTTGTACCGGTTCTGGAAGAGATGGCCTGCGCGCTTGTGTCTTTTGTTGAAGGTAACGGCATATCCGGTCATAAGCCGGCGCATGACCTTACTGAGTGGTGTTGGGCCTGTTCGCAAAAGGAGGTGTACGTGGTTCGGGATCAAGGCCCAGGCATAGCACTGGGTCTGGGTCTCTTCGAGGATGTTGGCGAACCTTTCCAGGAAAGACTCGTGGTCCTTGTCGTCTCTGAAAAGCTTCCTCCGTTCAATTCCCCGGGCCATGACGTGTTGGAGAAGGCCTGGGGCGTCAAGTCTTGGTTGACGGGGCATTTTGTTTTTTAGACAGGATTTACAGGATTTTGAGGATTTTGTTTTGTCTTTCAACCTTTCCTGAAGAATGGGGGGGTCAAGTCTTTGATTGACTTACCTTTAACTGCTAATGAGAGCTCAAAGATAGAAGCTCAAGGCTGAAAGATTTAAACTCACGTTAATGGGGGACGTATTGGGATTGTCGATTTTCGATTGATTATTGACGCCCCGGTTACGGCGGACACGTTCGCTTCGCGAAAGGCCACCAGTCAAGCCTGAAGGAAACGACTATTGTAGAGACGCCAGCTTTTCTCTTAGCAACTCATTGACGAGTCTACTCGTAGGGATCTTCTGTCTTTTTGCGAGTTCCCTGACATTTCTTGCAA
>JAKLQB010000794.1 GCA_022013615.1 Desulfobacterales bacterium
CACAGCTATTTGAGCATCTCAACAAGGCCAAAGTTAACTACCCCGGTACGGATATGCGCCTCGTCTACAAACTCGGGGGATATACTGGCTCTACTGGTGCCGAAGGTGTCACTTGAGTTTCCTGGAGGTAAGGTGTCCTGACCTTCGAACACAAGGCTGCAACCTTAAATGTCATATGTCAAGGGCAGAACCATGGAGAAACATGGAAAGGTTATACTTTCAACACGGGCTGCGAGCCTTGGCTTGGCTGCATTTTGCTTATTCTCTGAATCGATGGCGATTTCTTTTCAGTTCTCTGATTCCACGGTGACTGGACAAGGAAGGCTTGTGGGAGCTATGCGTCCTTTCATTTTCATGTAATTAAGCTGCGGGAAAATTGTGCTGGAGGATCAGAGACATCCCAAAAGGGAACGGCTTTTCTTCTTTTCACGTTGTGCTTATTGATTCTGGGCACGCCCGCCCGACGATTACCTCATATACCTTCTTGGCTGTCTCGTCAAAGACCTGTCTGTAGTGCTCGTTCTTGAGATTAAGGCGAGAAAAGGGTACCTCTTCTAAGTCCTCCAGGGTATCCAGGTGCTGGTCCATCTCCACAGCAATCCGCCCCAGAAGTGCCCTGCATTCAGGTTCGTTACCCTTCAGAATACCCTCCCTCGTAATCATGGGGTCTCCCAGTTCAAAATCCCGATTCAAATCATTCGCTATTTCTATAGCGTTTTCAAGGTTATCATAGTCTTTGGGAATGATCATTTCTATGACCTTCAACACTGCCTCTATGGGTGTCAGGCCGCGCAGTTCGGGATGGTGTACGTAACTGTACTCCTCATGAACCTTTGCATCCTCCAGTTCAATCTCCAGGGTCTTTGAAAACCAGTTTTCTGTGTAGCGTGTTATCTGCCCTTCGGTCCACGGGGCTCCAGGATTGAAATAAATCCATGTGACTTTTGTAAGCTCTTCAAGGCATTCCTCTATGGTGTTGTACCTGTAGTCAGCCAAGTGGCTTCCATCTTCAAAAACATCTATGCCTACAAGTTCAAGCCCCGGCAGGGATACTTGCATGACCACTGTGTGGTCCTTCCAGCCGCTGACAATTATTGAATACGCATTCCTTTCCCAGGCCGGTGTACCAATATTCGGAATTTGGGCATCCTCTGGAACGGGTATGTCCTTGAAGGCGCTTGGCGTGATAAAAACAGCACATGTGTCCGGAGGAAGGTCAAGCTTTGCCAGCACGTTCTGATAGAACACCCATTCCTCTTCTCCTTTTATCTGCATCGGTAGCATCCGCCCTGGCTGCTCGACCAAATGCCTATCCATCACAAGAAGCATCAGCTCCAGGGAGGCTTGCCAGTTTGCCTCAAAGGCATCGCGACCGGCCTTTTCGCGCGCCTCTGCCTTTTCAAATATCGCTCTTGCCGATTCCTCTATCGATTTCTGGTTTTCATTGCTCTTTCTGCTCATGAGCGCTCCTTTTGGAGGGGGAAAGGATTCTCTTTTCCCAGGTTCTAATTGGCAGAGACAACATTATCATTCATGCCCCTTATTTCGCAAACCATAAGGATCTGGCAGACCTTTCAATGCAGCCCATGTCTCCCAATCATAGGTGAAGTGATGAATCTCACGCAGTGGATAACCGTATAACAGCCCCCATAAATCGGGCGGAATTTCCCCCTCATATTTGACTATGAATTTTATCAATTTCGGGAATCTCGAGATATATGCGTATGCAGTCCTGCTCCCCCTTTCCGGAAGGCTCCACAAATCCGGGCCTTTTTTTGTCAGAATAGCGAATGCATAAGGGTAAGAGAAAAGGAATCTGTGAACTTCTAGTATGATCCTTCTGTTCCCATAGAATATGAAATCCAAAACGGGTTTTTCCAGACGATCAATCAGTTCAAATTTCTCAAGATCTTCATGGCCGGCCGTGATTCTGTCTCCATATTTTTCGAGAATGAGATCTCCGAGATGGGGTTTGCCGGTGATTGTCGGGACACCCGGTCTGTCCACCCCTATTTCCCTTAGCAAGGTTCGCTTTCCGCCCATTACAATACCCCCATTGACTTGACCTTTTTGAATTCATTTGGAAATTTTGATATCAACTGGTCTTATAAGCTTACATCAATCTTTATTAACTCACAACAAAAGAAGGGAAATTATCTGCAATTCAGACACTGAGAAAGGGGGACCTCCTTCCTTAAGTTGAAGTTTTATGTTAATTTCGCTTATTTCTTAACAGGAGGTTTTCTTTTCTGCTATGATTTAGATCAACGAATAAGGTGTCAGGTCTTGACATTTGACATAAACACGAGAGTAATGTAATCTGCACTCATGGGAAGGCCATTAAGGATAGAATACCCTGGTGCTTTATACCATGTGACAAGCCGGGGTAATGAGAGAATGGATATTTTTCTTGATGACTGGGACAGGAAAAAATTCCTTGGCATACTGGAGGATTATCACGACCGTTACGGGATTCTTATCCACTGCTATATATTAATGGGCAGTCATTACCACTTGGTACTGGAGACCCCCCAGGGCAATCTGTTAAAGGTGATGCATGGAATAAATAGCGGCTATACGGGATATTTCAACCGCAAGTATGATCGTGTAGGGCACTTGTTCCAGGGCAGATATAAGGGGATACTTGTTGACAAGGATGCCTACCTTCTGGAGTTGAGCAGATACGTGCACCTAAACCCTGTAAAGGCAGGCATAGTGGAGAGGCCTGAGCAATATAAATGGAGCAGCTATCCCGGATATGTTTGGAAAAGCAAAGAGGTATTGTGGGTCGAATATGGCTGGGTGCTTTCGCATTTTGGCCGGGATAAGAGGATAGGGAAGAAGAGGTACTGGGGATTTGTAAACAAGGGATTGCTGGAAGAAAAGACAAATCCGTTCAGGGCACTTCATGGACAGGTTATTCTAGGGGGTGGGGAATTTATTGAAAAGGCAAAGGGTTTTCTGAAGGGCGAGGCAATCAGCCAGGAGATTGTAGAACGAAAGCGGTTAAAAGATAATGCAAAACCTGAAGAAATAATGGGAGCAGTTGCTTCTGTGTTTGGAATAAAGCAAGAAACGCTTCAGGTCAGAGGAGGCAGGAACAATACCCCGAAGAAGGTGGCAATATATTTGATCAAACGGTATGCTGGACTGAGTAACCAAGAAATTGCTAAACTGTTTGGCGGCATGCATTACAGCGCGGTGAGCAAATCATCTGCCAGGTTTGAAAAGGAGATGGCAGAGGATAGGAAGTTGTCTACTCTTGTTAATGGGCTTATGTCAAAAGTCAAGACCTGACACGTTTTTTTGCTATCTGGCTGAATTGAAAGGATAGGGCAAATGGATAGGATTAAAATTGCTATTGCTGGAATTGGTAACTGTGCAAGTGCATTGATCCAGGGAATCGAATATTACAGACACAGGCAGGAAAATGAAGCGGTTGGTTTGATGCACTGGGATATTGGAGGTTACAAGCCCGGCGATATTGAAGTAGTGGCGGCTTTGGATGTCGATAAAAGGAAGGTGGGAAAAGACATATCAGAAGCCATCTTTGAGCTACCAAACTGTACCAAGTCGATTTGTCCGGATATCCCGAAAAAAGGGATCACTGTAAAAATGGGGCGTGTTTTAGATGGGTTCGCTGAACATATGAAAGAATATGATAAAAAATACACTTTTCTTTTATCCGATAAGGAGGAGCCGGGTGAAGAAGACGTTGTAAATATCCTGAAAGAATCCGGTGCAGACATGCTTATTAATTACGTTCCTGTAGGGTCCGAGAAGGCCGCCAGGTTTTATGCAGAGTGCGCCCTCAAGGCTGGTGTGGGTTTCATCAATTGTATTCCTGTTTTTATTGCCAGTGATCCAGACCGGGGAAAACGTTTTGAAGATAAAAAAGTTCCCATCATTGGTGATGATATCAAGGCCCAATTAGGCGCCACCATTGTACACAGGGTACTGACCAACCTCTTTCGAGAAAGGGGCGTGAAATTAGAGAGAACTTACCAGTTGAACACAGGAGGTAATACGGATTTTCTGAACATGCTTGATCGTAACAGGTTGATATCTAAGAAGACATCCAAAACGGAATCAGTTCAGTCCCAGCTTGGAGAGAACCGGTTGAGTGATGAGAACATTCATATCGGCCCAAGTGACTGGGTAGCATGGCAGAAAGATAACAAGGTCTGTTTTATCCGCATGGAAGGTACACTTTTTGGCGGTATTCCTATGGATCTCGAACTGCGCCTGTCAGTGGAGGATTCTCCCAATTCCGGCGGTGTGGTCATTGATGCCATAAGGTGCTGTAAAGTGGCTCTTGATCGCGGAAAAGGAGGGATCCTCTATTCTCCCTTGGCCTGCTTCATGAAACATCCTCCCAGGCAGTTTACAGATGCAGAAGCGCATAGAATGACCGAAGATTTCATTGGGGGGAGGAGAGCGGATTAATTAATCCAGTTTTGCAAGCTCTTTTACGGTTTCTCTCAGATTGGAAAAATAAATCAATATTAGTATAGGAAGGAAGATTGTCAATGGATATTCAGGAGATTACCCAAAACGTCGAAAAACAGAGCTTGGTTCTCCGGCAGATTATAGCGGAAATGGGAAAGGTTGTAGTCGGCCAGAGGAATCTCATTGAAAGGATGATGATAGGGCTTTTGTGCGATGGCCACCTGCTTTTGGAAGGACTTCCGGGCCTGGCCAAAACAACGGCTGTAAAAACCCTGGCAGCGACAATCCGGACAACGTTTCAGAGAATACAGTTTACACCCGATTTACTCCCCGCAGATATCCTGGGTACCCAGGTCTACCGACCTGACAATGGTTCCTTTGAAATAAAAAAAGGCCCTATCTTCCACAATATAATTCTTGCAGATGAAATTAACCGGGCGCCGGCCAAAGTACAGAGTGCTCTTTTGGAGGCAATGCAGGAGAGGCAGGTGACCATTGGAGGGACGACCTTTCAGCTTGATAATCCCTTCCTTGTCCTCGCCACGCAGAATCCTATTGAACAGGAGGGGACATATCCGCTTCCCGAGGCCCAGATTGATCGATTTATGTTAAAGATCAAGGTGGATTATCCATCGGCCATGGAAGA
>JAKLQB010000795.1 GCA_022013615.1 Desulfobacterales bacterium
CTGCTTTTCAGCTGCCGTCTTGGGAATCTCTTCCCCTTCAGCAGCCGCCATCTCAGCTTCATGCTTTTCCCTCTCCAAGGCCCTTTTGTATCTCAGGGCCTGTAGTTCTTCTTTTTCCTTCGTCTTTGCCTCTGCCTTGGCCTTGGCTTCTTCCCCGGCTTTGGCCTTTGCCTCTGCTACAGCCTTAGCCCCAGCCTCTTCTTCGGCTTTAGCTTTGGCCTCTGCATCTACCTTGGCTTTAGTCTCCGCCTCCGCCTTAGCTTCTGCCTCTGCCTTGGCCTTCACACCGGCCTCATCCTCGGCCTTAGGTTTTTCCTTGGGCTTCATTTCAACGACTTTCTTTTCCGGCTTTGGAGCGGGTTTTTCCTCTTTCTTTTTAGGCTCCACAGCGGGCTTTTCCTTCTTTTCCGGTTTTGCCGCCTTTGGTTTCGGGGCAGCTTCCGGTTTCCCAAAGTCCAGATTCGGCTCAGGTGAAAGGGAAATAAGATCAGCCTCTTGAGCGTCTAAATTTTTGGAGATCGCTTTCACATCGCTGGCCATGCCACCGTTAATCATCAGATCAATAAATGCACGTGTCAAGCGCACGGTTTCGGGATGCCTCAGAATGACCACATCGGATCCACCCATGAGATAACATACAGCCGCGACCGCTTCCATAAGAATGGGCCTTTTTTCTGGATCACCCAGGGTTGGCGCTTCCTCAATGCCCAGTCCGGCTTCCTTGCACTTCCAGACCTCGTTTCCTATATTGTTGATCATCGGTACCTGAAGCTTTTCATCTTCCTGGGTTAAGGCTGCCATGCTGATCCGTTCCATAACGGAATAACTGTATTCCATGCCATAGCCAAGACCCCCTGTCGTGGGGTCTACTATTATTTTTTTGCCCTGGACGCCGAGGTTACCAAGTAAGATGTTTAGCTGTTTTGCCAGGTTCACGTCAATAGGTGAAGATGCGACAATAACATGACCATAGCCCAGTGCGCTGGCACCCACTCCCTTGTGGTTGGCCTCTTCAACCGGCCCTAAGGCAAGGTTTTTCCCTTCACACTTCTCTGATATGGCCTTAAGAACCTTTTCATCTTTCTGGTTGTTTGCCGTGCCCCATAAAACAAGCGGCACATCAATAGCGTCCGAAACCTTCTTTGCCACTTCTGATGCCTCGTCCGCACCCCTGTCCATTCCATTGGGATCAGTGCTTTTAAGCTGGAGAACGATCATGTCTGCGCCATATTCATCCACACATTTCTTGGCCCAGGCATCTGGTGAAGAAATTACATCCTTAAACGGCTCGACAGCCGCTGCAGGCCATTCTCCTGAAGGATCATAGTCCCACACCTCCATTGCAATCTTTGGAGGATTTGGTATCTCTCCTTCAAAAAGATGAAATGGGTATGAATCTTCTCCTCCCAGCTTTACAGCACCACTACCCGTTCCAATAGCTGTTTCCCCTATTTTTCCGGAATAGGGCTGTTTGGGAATATCAAAAGCCAATTTTTTTACCTCCTTCTTGGATTTGCTATTTAAAATCTATTGTGAAAAAATTGCAAAATCAGCCAAAAAAAATAATTCTCAACTCAGAATTGATGATTCCGTAAAAAGTCCGTTTATACGTAATTTAAAGGAGCGGAGCGCCGAATCAACCTTATGATTTCAGCTTGTTACACCCAATGAGTTTTATTTGTTATGCCCTCCTGAGCGTAGTTCACTCCTGGCCGGAGGCCCGCAATGACATTATGAGAGGCGTTTTACCAATCAATCAGAAGTTACATCGTTAAATAGATAAACATACGTTTATTGTCAAGTAATTTTTACAGTAATTTAAAGGGGTTTTTAGACCAATGCTAATAGAATATATTGTAGTAATAGAACAAGAAAACACAATATGTTGATGTCATTAATAGTTCACCACAAGCAAACTCAAAAAACATTTATGTTTCGAATATTTTTTCAAAGATTTCGTATGCTGCCTTAACGGCTTGATTTTCATTGACCAGTCCTACTGTAGGTTTACCTTTAAGGTCAAAATCCCTCACTTCCTGATCCTCAGGTACCATCCCAATAAGGTCTAACCCATATTCTTGCACGGCTTGGGTTAACGCTTCACTTTGTCCTGTCCTTGACTGGTTAATAATAAGGTGCCTGCGGCCAATATTCAGGCCCAGGCTATGTGTCAGTTCAACAATCCTTGCTGCCGCTTGAATCCCCCTGCGCGTGGGATCTGACACCACAAGAAGTAAATCAATATCATTTGTTGTAAGACGGCTGATATGCTCCATACCGGCCTCATTATCCATTACCACGTACGAGTAGTTATCAATAAGTTTTTCCAGGTACTGGGTTAGTAGAGTATTTGCAGCACAATAGCATCCAGCCCCCTCAGGTCTCCCCATAACAATAAGGTCAAAACCTGATGACTCAACAACTGCCTCCTGCAGTTTCATCTCCATGAAAACATCCTTGGTAATTCCACTGGAAACCCCTTTTTTCATTTCCTCCCTTGCATCCCCCAGAGTTTCTTCCACCTCAAGGCCTAAAACCTCATTTAGATTCGCATTTGCATCAGCATCAACGGCGAGAACGGGTGTCTTTCCTTTTTCAGTAAGGTATTTTATGAGAAGGCCCGCTATGGTCGTCTTTCCCGTGCCACCCTTGCCTGCAAGACCTATTGAATAAGTCATTATAACCTCCCATACTGAGATATTTTAGTTGATATTGTAACTGAATTCTTATAGTGTCTAAAAATATATAAATATCTAATGTCTACCGGTAACTATTTATAATGCCAAAAAAAAAAGAAATATGGGCCCAAATAATCAGCCATCTCGAATCACACATACCACGATCTGAATTTGAGACATGGTTTTCTCATACAGCCCTTAAACAACTAAATCCCGACTTGGCCGAAATAGAAGTTACCAATAAGTTTGTTGCCACCTGGCTTAATGATAATTATATCACCCAGATCAAAAGGGAATTCAAAAGTATCCTAAACTTATCACCAGAAATCCTATTTACATATATCCAACCATCAAACCGTCAAGACAAAAATATCTCAGAACACAAAAGCTCTCAGATTTCAACCATTAAGTTTAATCACCAATTAAACCCTTTATTGACATTCAGTGGTTTCATAACAGCTAAAAATAATCGATTCGCCTACACCTCGGCCTTGGACGTTGCGAACAAACCGGCTCGAGATTACAATCCGTTATTTATTTTTAGTAAACAAAGCTTTGGTAAAACCCATCTGTTAAACGCCATCGGTAATCAATTCCTCAGTAACAATCCAATTGCAAGAGTACGGTATGTTTTTGCCAATCAATTCACTTCTAATTTTTCACTTGCTTCCAGAAACAGAAAAATCACCGAGTTCAGAAAATATTACAAAAATCTGGACCTTCTCCTTCTCGATGACATCCACATGTTTGCTGGACGCGAAAAATCACAGCAGGAATTAATAACTATACTTAACCTCTTCTGCGAGTCAAAAAAACAAGTTGTTATCGCAGGCAACAGCCCTCCCAGCCAAATATACACACTGCTTGCTCATCTCAGATCACGTTTGGAGGGTGGCCTGTTGGCGGAAATTCATTCCCCTGATCAGCAAATAAAAATAAAAATTATTAAGAAAAAAACTAAAGAAAAAAAATTACAACTACCTGATGATGTAGTATTTTTCCTTGCCAATACCTCAAACAATCTAAAGACCATAATGCAATACATCGTAAGCCTGGAAACATATACCTCCCTCTACCAGCGCGAAATTGATATATCCACCCTTAAATCGATCATTAAAAAAAGATATTTTCTTAAAATAAGCTTAAATGAAATACAAAAGCGCACTGCTGAATTTTTTAATATATCCCTCTCAAACCTTATATCAAACAGAAAAACACGAAAATTTTCATACCCCAGACAGGTTGCTATGTATTTATGTAGAAATTTAACTGATTCTTCATTTAAGGAGATTGGTAAAGCGTTTGGTAATAAAGACCATTCTACCGTCATATATGCTTTAAAGAGGGTTGAAAAAGAAAAAGAAATAAAAAAGGAAGTTTTTAATGATATAAATAAGTTACAAGGATTTTTCTTAAAAACCTAAGCTATTTTAATATCTTAGCGCTTTGAAAATAAAGTTGGGTCTTCGATAAATTTGAATGTTTGGGAATAGATTAGAATAAGTTTTTATAAAATATGATGTTAGAATTTGTTTAAAATATAATTATATATAATAAAAAGGTTGTTTTAAAAAGAAAAATACAAAAAGTTTCTAATAAATAATTGAATGTTTTTTAATTAATTTTAAATAGTTAAATAATAATTAAACAATTTTACATTTCTATATTATTAAGATTACTTTTATATATATATAACATAATATTACTATTTTACTTTCTGGA
Source organism: Desulfobacterales bacterium (assembly GCA_022013615.1). The sequence continues at coordinate 4,401 of JAKLQB010000795.1, forward strand.
GGATAGAAATGGAAATAAAAATTGACCGTGACCAGATCTTTAAATGCGTTTCGAGAGTTCAAAGTATAATTGAAAGGAAAAGCAACATGCCTATCCTTTCAACAATCCTTTTAAGCGCCATAGGCACAGAAGTCCGTATATCAGCCACTGACCTGGAAATAGGCTTCCAGCAAACTGTACCGGTTAATGTGATACAGGAGGGAAGCGTAGCTATTTCTGGTAGAAAACTATTTGAAATTCTTAAAGAAAGCAGGAAATCAAGTTTTCACATAAAGGAAAAAGAAAACAACTGGGTTTATATCTCTGACGATGTTGCACGCTTTGATCTTGCGTGTCTTCCTGCGGATGAATACCCGACATTTGTTGAGCCAGAAGGGGTACAAATGATTGAAGTAGAAGGGAATATTCTCAGTGAAATGATAAACAAGACCGTCTATTCAGTAACCATAGAAGAGGCCGGATTTAAGCTGTCAGGCGTATTTACAGAAAAGGTTGCTCATGATGGAGAGACTTTTTTGAGAATGGTGGCAACCGATGGGCACAGGCTGTCAATGATCGATAAGCCGATCCCTAACCTTGAATCTTTGGATTTACCTAATGGTGTAATGATTCCAAAAAAAGGTTTGAATGAACTTAATAAACTTGCTGCCGAGGGAGGACCTGTCCAGATCGGATTAAAACAGAAGAATTTTGTTGTCAAAAAGGAAAACGCCATATTAGTAATACGTCTACTTGAAGCAAAGTTTCCTGATTATCATGCAGTAATCCCCAGCGAAGACAAGTATTCTATAGAACTTGAAAGAATTTTACTTTTTGAAGCCATGCGAAAAATGCTAATTTTAAGTAATGAACGATACCGGGCCGTCAGGATTGCCTTGGAGGATAATATTATGGAGCTTGTTTCTACAAATCCCGACCTTGGAGAAGCACAGGAAAATATTAAGGTTGATTACCAGGGTGAGAGGCTGGAAGCAGGTTTTAATCCCCGCTATTTCATAGACACACTTCAGTCTATGGAAAGCAAAACTGTAGTTTTGGGATTTATTGATAATTCGAAACCATGTATCCTAAAAGGGGATGCTGACCAGGGTTTTTTAGGTCTAATTATGCCAATGAGGCTATAAAATGGAAGATAAAAAAACAACTTACGTTGCATCTGATATAAAAGTTCTGGAGGGATTGACGGCAGTTCGAAAAAGGCCAGCCATGTATATTGGCAATACCGCCTCTGAAGGGCTTCATCACTTAGTATATGAAGTGGTTGATAACAGTATAGATGAGGCACTGGCTGGATACTGTGATTTTATAGATGTCCGACTTTTGAGCGATGATAGTGTGGTTATTATTGACAACGGCCGCGGGATACCTGTGGACATGCACGAAACTGAGAATATGCCAGCCTTGGAAGTTGTTATGACCAAACTCCATGCCGGAGGAAAATTCGACAATAAGACCTATAGGGTAGCAGGTGGACTTCATGGGGTTGGTGTTTCGGTTGTAAATGCACTATCTGAGTACCTGGTAGTGGAAGTATACAGGGATGGCAAGATCTATTATCAGCGTTATGAGAGAGGGAAAACAAAAACCAAATTAGAGATTAAAGGAGATATAAAAAAGAGGGGTACTAAAATTCATTTTATGCCGGATAACCAAATCTTTGAGACTAATAGTTTCGACTTTGATATTCTGGTAAAGAGGATGCGAGAACTCTCCTTTTTAACAAAAGGGGTGAGAATAAAAATCTCTGACGAGCGTAGCGGCAGGAAGAAGGTTTTTATCTATGAGGGAGGGATAAAATCCTTTGTGGAGTATTTAAATAAGAACAAGGAAACCCTTCATAGGAATCCTATTTATATCTCCGGGGAGAAAAATGGCGTGCTGATAGAGATTTCACTACAATACAATAATTCTTATAAGGAGAATCTGTTTACGTTTGCAAACAATATTAATACCAAAGAAGGTGGGAGTCACCTTAGCGGATTTAGATCGGCCTTAACAAGGAGTATTAATCAGTACTTACAGAATTCACCTCTGTCCAAGAATTTCAAAGAGAAACTGACCGGGGATGATGTAAGGGAAGGTTTGACAGGGGTTATCAGTGTAAAGCTACCTAATCCTCAATTTGAAGGTCAAACAAAGACTAAACTTGGAAACAGTGCAGTAAAGGGGTTGGTTGAGACGCTGGTCAATGAGGGATTAAGTAGTTTTTTTGAGGAAAATCCATCTGTTATTAAATCAATTCTTTCTAAGGTAATAGATGCGGCACGTGCCCGGGATGCAGCGAGAAAGGCGAGGGAACTTGCACGACGGAAAGGCATTCTTGGGGATCATTCTCTGCCGGGTAAGCTCGCGGATTGTCAAGAAAGGGATCCCAGTAGAAGCGAGATTTTTATTGTAGAGGGAGATTCAGCAGGGGGTTCTGCAAAGCAAGGGAGGGATCGACGGTCCCAGGCAATATTACCGTTAAAGGGAAAGATTCTCAATGTTGAAAAGGCTCGATTCGACAAGATGATCTCAAGTGAAGAGATACGGACTTTGATTGCTGCCTTAGGGACAGGAATTGGGGATCAAGACTATAATATCAATATGTTACGTTATCACAAAGTAATTATTATGACTGATGCTGATGTGGACGGTGCGCATATCCGTACACTCCTTTTGACGTTCTTTTTCAGGCAGATGCCGGATCTTATCGACAACGGCTACCTTTACGTTGCTCAGCCGCCGCTCTATCGGGTGTTAGCCGGAAAAAAGGAATTATTTATAAAAGATGAAGAAGAATTTAATGATTTCATATTGAAGAAGGTTTCGGAAAACGAAAAGGTATTAATGGAGAATGGAGAAGAAGTTTCCGGTGCCAAGCTTGTTAGGTTGGTCAACGGGGTAATCAAATTCTATGAAAGCCTCAGTAAGCTTACGAGAAGAGGTTATAGTACAAGGTTTATAGAATTTTTGGCATCTGACGGTCCAACAGACAAAAGTTTTTTCAAGAATGAAGAATTTATGGAGAAATTTTTTCAAAAACTTCAGAAGAATGGTTTTAACATACGAGACGTTCAATTTGACGAAGAAGGTGGTTATCATGAATTTATTGTGACGGACACACATAATGGCGGTCAGATATCTTCAGTCAACTGGGAGTTTGTTTCCTCCCCGGAATTAAGGCAGGTAATGGGAGTATCTAAGGAATTTCGAGAACTTAAGAAGGTTAGATATATTTATACAGGTGATGGAGAGAAGAGAAAAATTAACGATCCGCAAGAACTGCTGACAGAACTCATGGAAAAAGCAAAGAAGGGCCTCATGATCCAGAGATATAAGGGCCTTGGAGAAATGAACCCGGGACAACTATGGACGACGACTATGGATCCTGAAAGAAGGACATTACTCAAGGTGCAGGTAGAGGATCCAGTGGATGCGGATGATATGTTTACGATCCTGATGGGCGATAAGGTTGAGCCCAGGAGGGAATTCATCCAGAATAACGCATTAGAAGTCACAGAGTTGGATATATAAGAAGGAGAACAAAGATGGTTGCGGAATTGCATACTCATTTAGTCAAAATAGAAGATGAGATGAAAAAATCTTATCTCGAATACGCAATGAGTGTGATCGTTGGGAGGGCACTGCCTAATATAAGGGATGGACTTAAGCCGGTTCACAGGCGTGTCCTATATGGAATGCATGACCTTAAAAGTTACTTCAACAGACCGTTTAAGAAGTCTGCAAGGATAGTTGGGGATGTGATTGGGAAATACCACCCACATGGAGATGCAGCAGTATACGATACAATAGTACGAATGGCCCAGGATTTTTCCCTGAGGTATCCCCTGGTAGACGGCCAGGGAAATTTTGGATCTGTCGACGGGGACCCACCGGCGGCGATGCGATATACGGAAGTAAGGATGACACGGCTTGCCCAGGATTTTCTTTCGGATATTGAAAAAGAAACAGTCGGTTTTACGCCAAATTATGATGGCTCTTTACAAGAGCCTGACATCCTCCCAACCACCATACCTAATTTGTTGATCAATGGTTCTTCAGGAATCGCCGTCGGTATGGCAACAAACATTCCACCGCACAATCTATCAGAGGTGTGCAATGCCGTTATAAAGGTGATTGATAAACCTGACATTGATCTGGACGAGTTGATAGGGATTGTTTTTGGACCGGATTTTCCAACAGCCGGATTCATCCTTGGCAAAAAAGGGATTCGTGAGGAGTACAGAACGGGTAGGGGTATCATTAAGATCAGGGCCAGGGCGTTCGTAGAGAAAGTTGGAAAGAATCAGGAAAGAGTGGTGATTTCTGAGATACCTTATCAGGTAAATAAGAGTAAGCTCCTGGAGAAAATGGCAGCACTGGTTAGGGAAAAAAAGATAGAGGGTATATCGGATATAAGGGATGAATCTGATAGAGACGGGATGCGGATCGTTGTAGACGTAAAA
>JAKLQB010000796.1 GCA_022013615.1 Desulfobacterales bacterium
AAAAAGAAGCCCCCCTCTTAAGTGTTCCTATTTGTCTTTGTGCCAGTGCCATATAAATTCAGTTTAATTTGACTAATCCGTATATGCCCATGCTTTTCACTGCTCGAAGCTGTTTTCAAGAAGTTTATTCCAAAAAAAGTTGCTATTGCCCTTTAGTGAATTGGGGAGTGGTAGTTTGCAAATCTGTTCGGCTAACGCGAAAAAACATTTGCTGCCTGCGCTTTCAGGATATATATCACATAGGAGCCTTTGTCTCTTCACGGACTTGGTTAATTTATCATCAACCAGCACATGGCCAAGATAGTCGATGGTTATGTCCAGGAATCGGGAAGAAACCAAGGTCAATTGCCTGAAAATCTCATAGGCTTCACGGGAATTGGCGGCTAAATTAACCAATAATTTAAAATTCGTTATTGAATATTTGAGAGACATGGCCTTCATCAGCGCATAGGCATCAGTCATGGATGTCGGTTCAGGGGTTACAACAACTAATATCTGTTGCGCAGCCGAATTGAAATACATCACGTTTGATGAAATGCCGGCGGCAGTATCTATTAGTAAAATATCTATTGAATCAAGGAATAATTTGAGCTCAGCAAGAATCTGGGTTCTTTGGTCCTCAGTTAGTTGAGTGAGTTCCTGAATACCGGAAGAAGCAGGCAGTATTTTGAGTTTCATGGGGCCCTCAATTACAATTTCCGGGACAGTCTTTTCCCCCATGACGACATGGGATAGATTATACTTAGGTGTAAGCCCTAAGAGGACATCAATATTACCCAATCCTAAATCGGCATCGAGAATAAGAACCCTTTTCCCCATTTGGCTGAGTGCAAATCCAAGGTTGGCAACAATATTTGTTTTGCCGACTCCACCCTTGCCACTGGTTATGGCAATCACCTGTGCATTTGAGGTGCGATTCCTGGTATTCGTTTGGCCAATCAGGCCTGTCTTTGAAACGGTTTTGCCTGGAAAATTTATAACCTTTCCTGTTGAATCAGTCTGGTTCATTCCTTATTGCTCTCCTTTTTAAAAAAAAAGATGCTATCGATTTGCGTAACTTATTCTTTCTTCTATGATCCCGGAATGCATGTTACGGGCTTCAGGGACCCCGGGATTGCACAACCTGCAGGGCTTGAATCCCTTATTCAGAGCATCTGCTATACCCTCGAATACAACCATGCCGGTAGCCTTGATCTGCCTGGCTGCCTTGCAATCAGGGTGATGAAAGACGTCTGAGGTCTTATTTGCAACAAAGAATTCCATGATGTGCCCATTTGGATTATCCTCATCCTCCCATATTTCCTCCACAGCCCCGCCCATCATCAGATCAACAAGCTTTTCAAGAGTTGCAATTTCTATGTCTTCGGGTACTTCCTGGCCATTTGTGAAATACGAAATGGGGATTTTGCTTCGACACAATTGGTTCACTATATTTCCAAAGGTCGTAGTTTCATCGAGCTTTGTGAATATTAGCCTGGCGATTGGAATTACTTTAAATTTTGCCCATATGTCCATAAGATTAGAATCATTTGTGGTGGCACTCATAAGGAGATGTGTTTGAATGGGAGATATTCCTTCGAGCATATCCTTAAGTTCGTTAATCTGGTTGTCGTTTTTTTGACTCATTCCAGGGGTATCAATTAGTATAAGATGTCGATTGCGGAGTTTTTTAACTGATGTCTTAAGCTCCTTTATACTTGAGGCAACTTCCATGGGTATGCCAATGACTCTTGCATAGGCCTTGAGATGCTCAATGGCGGCAATCCGACAATTATCCAAGGTGATCAACGCGACTGTTTTCCGCATCTTAATAGCCTGGATGGCTGCTAATTTGGCAATAGTTGTTGTTTTACCCACCCCGGTGGGGCCAACAAAAGCAACAATTTTACGTTTTTTGGGTTTGGTTTCAATTTGGCTCGCTGCTGCGCCCATCTCGCTGAGAGCCCGGACTATACCCCTTTTGAGCAGTTCGCCATTTAAGGGTTTTTTAAACTCAAGGGTTCTCTTTAGTTCTTCCAACCATTTTGCAGCTAAATCAGTGCCCACACCTTGTTTGAGCATCAACTTCTGTATCCCTTGGAACTCTCCTGAATAGGGCTTTTGCTCAAATCTTCTTTGTACGAGTGGATTCAGATTGTGCTTCAAACCATATGGACCATCATAGTGTTGGTCAGGGGAGCCCATCTTTTTGCTCACGCCCTTATAACCTGGTCGCCTCGAATCATATTCATAAGCTGCCTCTGATTTGGTTAAGGATGCTCTCTTTTTGTCTTGTGGGTAATAGGTATCGGTTGCAGCTGTTACCTCTACAACGGGCTTTTTCATGTAACTCAAGACTCCTCTCGGTTTCTTCAGGGTCCTGGCCGAAAGAATAACCGCGTCGGGACCGAACTCTTGTTTGATCAGGCTCAAGGCCTTGGCCATATCGTGCGCCTGAAATTTTTTAATCTGCATCTGATAACTCCACCATGCCTAATGATTGAATTTTAACAGTGTTTAAAATTTCATTATATGAGAGTATAACCAAATTTGGGATAAAGCGATCAACGAGCTTCTTGAAATGTGCCCTTATTTGAGCGGAACACAGAATTACAGGACGATAATTCAGTGAGGAGAATTCTGTTATATATCGGGCGACGGATTCCATTATTCCCTTGGCAACGTTAGGTTCCAGGGCGAGAAAACTGCCTTGGTCTGTTTTTTGAATCGCACCGGATATGGCATTTTCAACATTCTGGTCGAGGGTTATTAGAGGAATTTTTCCGTCGGGTGTTTGATAGAGTTTGGTAATCGTTCTCGATAGGGCCTGGCGGACATGCTCTGTCAGCGTATCCATATCCTTTGTCATGGGGGCCCAGTCGGCCAGCGTCTCAAGGATAGTGAGTAAGTCACGAATGGGTATTTGTTCGCTTAGCAGGTTTTGAAGCACCCTGACAACCCCTCCAAGTGACAGTAAATTGGGAACCAGTTCTTCCACGACCTTTGGATGGGAGTTTCTTAGATCGTCCAACAGTTGCTGGACCTCCTGTCTGCCTAATAATTCGTGAGCGTGGATGCGGATTGCATCCGATAAATGCGTTGTTAGAACAGTGGCAAGATCAACTACCGTATACCCCTGTGCCATGGTCTTCTCTCTCACTCCTTCTTTGATCCAGAAAGCCGGAAGGCCATAGGTGGGTTCTCTTGTTGGAAC
>JAKLQB010000074.1 GCA_022013615.1 Desulfobacterales bacterium
ATCAATTGACCTGCCCTTACGTGTCTTTATTTCCATAAACACAAGGGTATCGCCATCCCTTGCGATTATGTCCACTTCTCCCAATGGACAGCTAAAGTTACGTATAATTTTCTTATACCCAAGGCGCTTGATCTTTCTAAACGCCAGTTCTTCACCAAACTTCCCAAGATCGAGTCTTTCCTTAGTCAACTTGCAAGACTCCTTTAAAGGTTAGGCGATGAATCGGCGAGGGGCCATACCGCTTCAGTGCCGCGAGATGCGTACGAGTCCCGTATCCTTTGTTTTTGGTAAAATCATAGGCCGGATACATCTTGTGGTAGGAACGCATAATTCTATCGCGGTACACCTTAGCCACTACAGAGGCTGCGGAGATACTTCGACTTAACTGGTCGCCCTTTATCAAACACCGCTGAGGAATGGGTAAAGACACCTTCTGGATCCCATCCACAAGAAGGAATTCCGGCTGTGGGTCCATGGCCAATACGGCCCGCCTCATGGCCTCAAGAGCAGCCTTTAAGATATTGAATTTACTAATATATCTATGCGATACAACACCAACTCCAATGGCCAGGGCTTGATCGTGAATTACTGGAAAGGCATTGTCTCTGGCCTTTTCAGTCATCATCTTTGAATCCTTGATTCCGGTTAATAGGATGTCTTGTGGAATGATCACTGCGGCGGCCACAACAGGTCCCGCCAGGGGGCCTCGACCCGCCTCGTCAACCCCTGCAATCAAGCCATATCCGGCCTTTCTGACCAGGCCTTCGTAGAAAAATGGATCGCATATTGAGGAACTGCTCTCGGAAAAAAGGGACAGGGTTTTGGGTGGAGTAAAAAACAAGGTGAAACACTAAAACCTTTTTTCCTTAATCCGTGCGGCCTTACCCCTGAGTTTCCTCAGATAGTAAAGTCGAGACCTTCTCACCCTACCGCGGGTGACGACTTCGACCTTATCTATAAGCGGTGAGTGAAGTGGGAAAATTCTTTCCACACCAATACCGTAGGAAATCTTTCTTACAGTAAAAGAAGCGCCTGTATTCCCCCTCCTTTTCCTGATGACAACCCCCTGAAATACCTGAATTCGCTCCTTCTGACCCTCTCTTATCCTGGCATGGACTTTGACCGTATCACCCGGACCAAAAGCCGGGATGTCCACACGCATCTGTTCCTTTTCAAGTGCTTCAATGATATTCATATATTCCTCCTTATTTTACCTGCCAGCCACCCGATCTAAAATGATGGCAGCTGCCGTCCTCACAGAGAGGTGATTATAGTCTGTTCTACCCAAAACCGGGTCCAACACATAATCTGCTCTTTCCATAACTGACTGATCAAGGCCCCATGCCGTTCCAAATATTAAAATAACGGCCCTTTCACTCCGAACAATATCTCTTGCCCGTTCGTAAGACATGGCCCTGTGCTTTTGCTTTGAGGCATCCGTTGCCATGATTAGAGGCGCTTCTCCCTCCATTGCCCTTATGGCATCGATTGCTTGCTCTAATGATGGGACAATCTCAACAAGCTCAATTGCCTCCTTTCTGTGCCTATTATACCTGGCTCCATAACCATTCGTCCAGTGGCTTCGAATCCTCTCGGCCAGCCTTTGCTGGTCATCAAGCGGAGTAATAACAAAAAACCGTTTGGCAGCATAGGTCCTGGCCAGTCTGGCTATATCATGAAGATCTATAGTGGTTATGGCCGAAGCGATTCTCTGGTAGTTTTTGTTATAAACAGGGAAATGAACAAGACCGATGTAAAGACGCATGAAAATTACGTGTCTAAACCCTAACCCGGACAAGCCGGAATTGACTATTGAATATTGACTATTGAATATTTGTGGATGTCGCTTTCAGCCGTCGTAGCCGTAGGCCACTATGCCGGAGTCGCTTCGCTCCGTCTATTCACATAAAGTATTTATAAGGTACTAAATTCTCTTTTCAATCTGGCCAGAATCGACTTATCCTCAGGTGTCAATCTGGCCTTTTGGAGCAAATCAGGCCTCCTCTCAAGCGTTCTCTTTAAGGATTCGACCCTTCGCCACATGCGAATTTTTTCATGGTCACCTGATAACAGAACTGGAGGAACCTCTTGCCCTTGAAAAACTTTAGGGCGTGTATACTGTGGGTATTCAAGCAGTCCGTCTTCAAATGAGTCTTCCAGGTTCGATCTCTCCCCCCCCAACACACCAGGGATCAGGCGGCTTACTGCATCCATGACTACTAAGGCAGCCAGCTCTCCTCCGCTTAAGACGTAATCTCCAATGGATAATTCCCTTTCAATACAGGTTAGCCTAATTCTTTCATCTACTCCTTCGTAACGGCCACATATCAAAACAATCTGGTTCCAGCGAGACAGTTCCCATGCGGTTTCTTGATCAAACCTTTCGCCCTGGGGACTGAGAAGGATTACATGGCTCCGGCCCCGTACTCTGTCAATGGATTTCAGGGCTCGAGATATGGGCCCCGGCCTCATTACCATCCCGTCTCCACCCCCGTAAGGGCGGTCGTCTGTGGTCCTGTGGGCTCCTCTCGCAAAATTGCGGATGTTTACAATTCTCACGTCCACTATCCCCCCCTTGACCGCCCGACCAAGAACACCCTCTCGCAGATTGGCGGAAACCATTTCGGGAAATATGGTGAGAACATCAAACTTCATTCAACTCCAGCAATCCCTCCAAGGCCGTAATGACCATTTTTTTGCTTGCAACGTCAATTTCCATGACAACTTCGTATATGGCGGGGATGCAGACCTCCTTGTCCCCCTCCTTTACCACGTAAATGTCATGGGCCTTTGTGGGTATAATCCAGGATATTGTGCCCAAATATTGCCCTGTATCCAGGTAAACTTTAAGTCCCAGAAGCTCGTACCAAAAATATTCACCGTCACTGCGGGCAACGGCCTCTTTGCTGACAAAAATGTCAGCGCCCCTGTATTCTGCTGCCTCACCTATAGCGCTTAACCCTTCCAACCTCATTAAAAAAATATTCTTATAGGGCTTTATATAGATTACTGCATATTCATGGATTTCACCTGAAACAGACCGCAGCATAACGGTCCCCGCATCCAGGAAAGAGGCTGCAGGCCCTGCATAGGACCAGATCCGTAAAAGACCTCCCAAACCGTGAGGACCAATTACCTTACCAACAAGGAGCAAACTGCCTGACGAAGCCTGGGGCAAGGCTATTCAATGATCTCCAAAACCGATCGCTTTCTTATCTTGGTGGACGCTGCACTAAGAATCGTTCTCATAGCCCGTGCCGTGCGGCCCTGCTTACCTATGACCTTTCCCAGATCTTCCTTGGCTACTTTTAGTTCAATAACAGAGGTCTGTTCTCCCTCTATTTCCGTGACGTTCACTTCCTCTGGCTTATCCACTAACGCTTTGGCGATATATGCGATTAAATCCTTCATGTCGAGTCACCTCCGTATTTGGTTGCGCCACCACGTCACTTCAACCTGCTGTTCAATGAAGCCCCAACAGTCCTTGCTTTTTCAAAATGGCCCTGGCAGACTCTGAAACGAGTGCGCCTTTTCCCAGCCAGTAATTGACTTTTTCCTTATGCACCTTTACCTCTACAGGATCTTTCATAGGATCATAAGTGCCTAATATGTCCAGGAATTTACCATCGCGCGGTGCCTTAGAATCAGCAGCGACAAATCGATAAAAAGGTTTCTTTTTTGCTCCCATTCTTGTTAACCTAATTTTAACTGCCATTTTACTCTATCTCCCCTTCCAAGATAAGTAGTTTTTTATTTCACTTTTAGCCAAATAATGACGGCATATTTGCATAACCTTGCTTGGAAAAACGTTCCACCATCTTTTTTGTTTGCGTAAAGTTCTTTAACAGGCGATTCACATCCTGTACTGTAGTTCCACTGCCCCTGGCGATTCTCCGCCTTCTGCTCCCGTTTATGATCTTATACTGGCGTCTCTCCCCCTTGGTCATGGAATTTATTATGGCCTCTACTTTCACCAGCTCCTTCTCGTCAGGTTTATGCTGCTTCAGTTTCTTGAGTTGCCCCATTCCCGGCAGCATGCCAAGTATCTGATCAAGAGATCCAAGCTTTTTCATCTGCTGTAACTGGGCCTGGAAATCTTCAAGGTCAAATTGGTTTTTTTTGAGTTTTTTCTCAAGCTTCAGGGCATCTTTTTCATCGAATTCAGACTGGGCCTTTTCGATGAGAGAAAGCACATCTCCCATCCCCAGAATTTGAGAGGCCATTCTTTCCGGGTGAAAAGGCTCAAGGGCGTCAATTTTCTCTCCAACACCGATGAACTTGACGGGTTTGCTGGTTACTGCCTTGATGGACAATGCAGCGCCGCCCCTTGCATCACCTTCCATCTTGGACAGAATTATACCTGTAACACCCAGGCTTTCATCAAATTGCTTCGCCACATTGACTGCATCCTGTCCTGTCATGGCATCTGCAATAAGAAGAATTTCAGTAGGATTGATTTTTTCCTTTATCCTGACCAATTCAGCCATCAGGGGCTTATCAATGTGAAGGCGCCCGGCAGTATCAATAATCAAGACATCTGCGCCCTCTCTTCCTGCATAAGATAATGCGTTCAGGCAGATATCTTCCGGTTTTTGACCAGGATCTGTCTGGTAGACAGGCACCTCGATTTGAGACCCCAGTTTTTTTAGCTGGTCAATGGCAGCCGGCCTGTAAATATCCGCCGGAACAAGATAAGGATGTCGTCCCTGATTACGGAGATAATTGGCAAGCTTCGCGGCTGTTGTGGTCTTGCCCGAGCCCTGAAGCCCTACAAGCATCAGTGAATGAGGCGTTCGCCCCACTAATTGCAGCCCCTCATTGGCCTCACCCATCAACCGGGTGAGCTCTTGATTGACAATCTTGATGAGCTGCTGGCCCGGGGTCAGGCTCTCAAGGACTTCCTGCCCCACAGCACGCTGGCGGATGTCCTCCACAAGCCTTTTTACCACTTTGTAGTTTACATCCGCCTCCAGAAGGGCTAAACGCACCTCCCTTAAAGCATCCTGGACATTGGCCTCGCTTAATCTGCCACGTCCTGTTACTTTTTTGAATACACTATTTAATTTTTCGCTTAGGCTTTCAAACATAAGTGAACAACCATTGAAAATTAAATCCTATAATTTAATTCGGATTTCAATATTATGTCAATAAAAATCGTACGATTACCTTCCATTATGGTAACACCTTAAAAAGATCGGGTATAATCTCATTTCCTGGGTGGCCATGTGGTCTCTTTTTTAAATGTTATCATATATTGATCTTTTTTCCATCAAAATATTTGTAAAACATCGGCTTAACGTCTCGAAACATCCAGCCTACTTAATTTTGAAGTTGCCAAGGAAGATTATAGTGTTTAATATTTCTACTCAGGTTCACGGTTGAAGAGAGATGAAGATTGAATCCCGCCCGGGCGGGAAAGATATTGAGGCTTGGCAGCTGGCACGCGAGTTGACGCGAAAAGTGTACAGACTGACGAAGAAGCGAGGATTTGCGAAGGACTACGGGTCGAAGAAACAGATACAAGATGCTGCC
>JAKLQB010000075.1 GCA_022013615.1 Desulfobacterales bacterium
GATGTCTTTAATCATGGAAGGATGAAAAGGGATTTTACCTATATTGACGATATCGTAACCGGAGTCATAACGGTGCTCGACAAACCGCCACAAGGCGACTCTGCGTGGAGTGGAAAAGACCCCGATCCATCAAGATCACGGGCACCATATCGGCTTTACAATATAGGAAACAACTCCCCGGTTGAGCTGATGGAATTTATTGAGGCCATTGAAAAGGCACTTGGCAGAAATGCGACAAAAATCTTTCTGCCCATGCAGCCGGGGGATGTGCCAGCCACCTGGGCAGACGTGGATGATCTGGTGAAGGATTTCGGGTACGCACCCAGTATCACAATCCAGGAAGGTGTGGACAGGTTTGTCAAGTGGTATATGGATTTTTTTTGATGAGGGGTTGATATGAAAGAAGAGAGGGTTTTTATCCAGGCTGGCGAAGTGAAAATAGAAGGCCTGGTGGATAATGCCCCTGGGGAAAAGGCCGTCATCGTCACACATCCTCATCCCCTTTATGGGGGAGATATGAGTAACAACGTAGTTGAGGCTGTTGTGCAGGCTTACTACCAAAAGGGTTATACCACCTTCAGATTCAATTTCAGAGGTGTGGGACAAAGTGAAGGAAATTACGATGAGGGGATCGGCGAACAGGAGGATGTGAGGGCGGGTCTTTCGTATCTCAATGGACTGGGAAAGTCTTCAATAGATCTTGCGGGATATTCTTTTGGCGCGTGGGTTAATGCGATGGGGCTTAAGGCCTTTGACCATACGAAACGGATGATCATGGTATCGCCACCTGTAAACTTTATTGATTTTTCTTTCCTCGGTTACAACGCCAGGATCCAGTTGGTGATTGCCGGATCAGAAGATGATATTGCGCCCCCAGGGATGATCAAAGGAATGCTACAGGACTGGAATCCTGAAGTTCATTTCAATATTATCCAGGGGGCTGATCATTTCTATGGGGGAAAGATCGATGAAATAAAGAAAATAATCCGGAATTTTTTAGACGGTAAAGAGACTTAACGGCTCTGCATTAACATGGTCTAAAGGTTAAAATTAGAATTGTTGTTTTTCAAGAACCAGGTTTGTTTAACACCTCAATCCATAATCAGATATTTCTTCCATCACTCCACCACTCCATTACTCCATAATCTCATTGAAATTCAAATAAACCAAATCCTCTCTGGGGATAATCAAAGTCGGATCATTTGGGCTCAGGTTGTTACTTATGGTACTTCTCATTGTTCAGGATGGTAAATGCGCGGTAGAGTTGTTCGAGGAGGAGAAGGCGGCTCATTTCATGGGTCAGGGTGAGTCGGGAGAGTGATAAGATTTCACGTGCCCTGTGTAAAACATCCTTTGAGAGCCCTAACGGACCGCCTATAACATAAGTTAACCTGTTGTGGGAAAAGGACAAATCATCAATCCGTGCAGCCAGTTCTTCAGAATCTAAATCCTTACCTGACCGGTCAAGGGCGATCAGGTAGTCCCTGGGAAGAAGCCTTTTCACGATGGAAGCTCCTTCCGCGGATAGGATCTCTTGTTGAGGCCTGCCTTTTTTGATCCTTGCAGGTTTTACTTCCACCCATTCAGTATGAGCGTATCTTCGGAGACGTTCCAGGTAAAAGGATTCACCCTCCTTTAAAAATGGTGACCGGGTGCGGTCAACAATGATGATTTTGAGTCTTAACATGAAAAAAGTGGTCAGGGACCCCGGCCGAATGCACTCTATTTTTTCTTCAGGCCTAAAATTTTGGCTATTTCCGCGGCCATTTCACGTAAAAAGTTTTGCAGGTCTTCCCCGGATAGTGGTTTTCCCGTTGCGGGGTATTTTGTGAGATTTTCAGGTCGCAACTGAATAGGTGCATTTTTCAGCGCTGATTTGGGGTTGATATTAAACGCAGGATCAAAAGAGTCATTAAAATACATGTCCTGAAAAACTGCGAACTTAAGCATATGGGCGGTTGAGTCAAGGACCCCAACCTCATCTGGCCGAATGTATCCGGCATCCAGTGCTTTTTGCAGACCGGCGAACGATTCTCCCCCTTGCGTACAGGCAATATTCCCATTCCTGTTGGCAATAATCATGGCATCCATGATCTCCTGTTCACTGACCTGGACTACAAAGATTTTATTGTTTTCGGCCGCGCGGTTGTATTCCTTAACCAGTTCAATTACCCGCGGCATGGAGACAGGGTTGCCTATCATGGCTGCCTGGGCCACGCTCGGCCTGACATTAACAGGCACAAAACTCCGCTTTTCCGGGTTTTCTTCTAAATAGTATTTGTAAACAGGGTCAGCGTGTTCAGACTGTACACCTACTATCTTGGGCAGTTGATTTATGAGTCCGGCCCTAAAAAATTTGAGGAAGCCGCTCATAAGGGCAGTAATGTTACCGGCGTTGCCAATGGGCACCAGGATGACTTTGTCTCCCACTTCATAATCAAAATCCTGGGCGATTTCAAAAGAAAAGGATTCCTGCCCGAGTATGCGCCAGCTGTTCTTTGAGTTCAAAAGGGCCACGTGGTAATCCTCTGCGAGAGACTCCACCACTTTCATGCAGTCATCGAAGACCCCAGGCATTTCCAGGACCCGGGCTCCACTCCCCAGTGGCTGTGACAATTGCTGAGGCGTCACCTTTCCTTCAGGCAGAAGAACAGCCGATTTCAGAAAATCTCCCAGGTAAGATGCGTAAAGGGCGGCGGAAGCTGAGGTGTCTCCGGTAGAGGCGCAGATGGCCAGGAGATCGCCAATGTTTTCCTTTTTGGCAAGGTGGTTGATATAGCTGAGTGCACAGGCCATGCCCCTGTCTTTGAAGGATGCACTGGGATTAAGCCCATCATTTTTGAAATAGAAATTGAGGCCCACCTTTTCTTTAAGCCGGGCATTTGCTTCAACTAAGGGAGTGTGCCCCTCGCCAAGGCAGATAATTTGATCCAAAGGGATGACAGGAGCAATGAATTCATAATAGCGGAAAATGCCTTTTAGCGCCCTGTGATTTAGCATCCTGCGGTAATCAAAGATTTTGCGCCACTTTTTCCCGCTTACATGATTTATATATTCCATATTCTTGGAATAGAGCAAGAGCACAGAACCGCAATCAGGGCAGGTATAAAGGAGTCGAGCGATATCAAATTCCTTTTTACAGTCGATGCATCTATAAATCATTTCTCCGCGCGGTTCAGGCAGTAAATAGGGACGTATATCCGCGGGGAATTGATCGATTTTCATGTTTAATTCCTTCCTCAATCCCCCTTTTCAAAAGGGGGAAGAAGTCTGAATGCCTGGGTTTATTGAGTTGTTACGAAAAAATCAGTAGGCTGCTCATGCACCATGAGCTGTCAGACCCCTCATGTCCCGCCGTACCCAATGGTGACCTTTTTACCCTCAACTATAACAGGTACTTTTCGGACGCCACCGGAGTGAGTCAGCATCTCCTGGAGTTTGTCGCTTTCTTTTTTTACGTCCACGTATTGTGCGTCTTTCCCGTAAGCCGACCTGGCATCTTGTGTATGAGGTCAGCCGCCTTTGCCATAAATGATAACTTTTTTTGTCATAAAATGAACCTCTCTACTATCATTTTGAGTTATATCATGCACCCTAATCAGCTATAATGGACCATGTAAGTATAAATTCTTCCCAAATATGACTTTTTTGTGATATACTTAAAAATTGAGTAATGTCAGTTGATCGTTGTAATTTGTCCGTTGAAGTAAGAGGGAAAAGTAAGGGCTAACTTAACTTTGTTGCATTATATGGTTTTTTTTGATCTATTGCAACCCTGCCGGTTAGTGACTAATTTTTTACAATTCCTAAATTGGTTCCCCGATGAAGCAGGATTTCCGCTTAGTTCCAACCAGATTGGCCGGGTTAGGAATAGAGTATAGTACCATGAATATTTCCAAGGTTATTGAATTTCTGAAGAACGATGTCTGGAGAATCCAGGCAAAAAACCTCTCGCGCTCAAAAGCTTTTTTGATCAAGCAGTTGAGGATCCTTGTCCTGTCCCTGCGGGGAGTCTCGGAAGACAACTGCCACCTAAGGGCGTCGGCCTTAACCGTCTATTCCTTGCTTTCAGTGGTGCCTGTCTTTGCATTGCTTTTTGGCATTGCCAAAGGCTTTGGTTTTGAAAAAACTCTTGAAAAAGAACTTTTCGCAAGGCTGGAGGGGAATGAGGAAGTGGTCACCAGAATTGTTGATTTTTCTCGTGCCCTGTTAGAAAACACCAGAGGTGGGGTGATGGCGGGCATTGGCATTATCCTTCTTTTTTGGTCCATTATCAAGGTGTTAGGGCATATTGAAAGTTCATTCAACGATCTCTGGGGGGTCAAAAAAGGAAGATCCTTTGGGAGAAAGATTACAGATTATCTTTCAATTATGCTTATCTGCCCTGTTCTTTTTATCATGTCCAGCACCATCACTGTACTTATATCCGGCCAGGTTGAAGTATTTGTTCAAAAAATTACCATCCTGGGTGTTGTGGCCCCAGCTATATTTTTTATGCTTAAGTTGCTGCCCTATTTTGCAATATGGGTTCTTTTTACATTTATGTATATTTACATGCCCAATACCAAGGTCAATTTCATGTCTGCTGCACTGGCTGGACTCATCGCCGGGGCTATGTTTCAAATCTTCCAATTGATCTACATCAACCTGCAGATTGGGGTTACCAGGTACAATGCAATTTACGGAAGTTTCGCAGCACTTCCCCTTTTTTTGATATGGCTGCAATATAGCTGGCTCATCGTGCTCTTTGGTGCAGAGATATCCTTTGCGCATCAGAACGTGGATACCTTCGAATTTGAGCCGGATTGTTTGAGGGTAAGCAGTTCTTTTAAAAGGTTGTTGGCCTTGAGGGTTGTCCATTTGTTGGTGAAGAATTTTTCCGGTTTAGAAAAGCCCTGGGATGAGACCCGGATTTCCCAAAAACTGGAGATTCCTATTCGCCTTGTTCGTCTGATATTGTATGAATTGGTTGAATCAGGCATTGTTTCAGAGATCAAGGTGGATGGGGATAAGGCTGTGGCCTACCAGCCTGCAATTAGCACAGATATTATGACTATTAAATATATAATAGACACCCTGGAAGTTCATGGAAGCGATAGTATACCCGTTGCCAGGTCTGAAGAACTGGGAAAACTTTCTGAATGCTTAAAGAGCTTCAGCGTGCTTATTGAAAGCTCGCCTGCGAATATGCGGCTGAAAGACATTTAGTTTGAATTTGACATCATCATCCAGATTTGAAAGACTTGCGCCCATGAATTACATCCGGACATTGGGAGCAGTCTCACTTGTATATTTGCGCAGAATGGGGGTCATGGGGCTATTTTTGCTCAAGACCTTTTTCTATGTCTTCGTACCTCCCCTGAAATTTACACGGGTCCTGAAACAGATTCGCTTTATTGGACTACAATCCACTTCTGTGATCCTTCTCACAGGAGGTTTTGCAGGTATGGTCCTGGGCTTCCAGGGCTTTTATAGCCTCAGTCGGTTTGGCTCCGATGCCTTTCTTGGTCCTATGGTGGGGCTTTCCCTTATCAAGGAATTGGGGCCGGTCCTCTCTGCCTTGATGGTTACAGGTAGGGCAGGCTCGGCTATCACCGCAGAAATAGGGATCATGCGCATTAGCGAGCAGGTCGATGCGCTTGAACTCATGGGGCTTAATCCCTACCGCTATCTTATTGTCCCGAACCTCCTTGCAGTAGTAATTTCTATGCCTCTTCTGACCGCCATGTTTGATGTGGTAGGTATTTTCGGGGGGTATTTGATTGGGGTAAAACTGCTGGGCGTCAGCGCTGGCACATATTTTGGAGAGATGGCCAGCTATGTGGACATGAAGGATATAATGGAAGGCATATATAAATCCTTGACTTTCGGCGTTATCATTATTTGGGTCTGTTGTTACAAGGGTTTTTACACGGGGATATTTACCGGGTTTGGTGCGGAGGGAGTCAGTAAAGCCACAACCCAGGCGGTAGTTATGTCATCTGTGCTGATCCTTGTATGGGATTACGTCATGACCTCGCTTCTCTTTTAAGGAATGTGATGATTAAGATTGATGGTCTATATAAACTATTCGACGGAAAAGATGTCCTGAGAGGCGTTTCGCTGGGGGTAAGGAAGGGTGAAGTTATCGCCTTGATAGGAGGCAGTGGCAGTGGCAAAAGCGTCTTTCTGAAACATGTTGTAGGGCTGATGAAACCGGATCGTGGGCGCGTCATTGTAGACGGAATGGACATGAGCACACTAAGGGGCCGGGGTTTGACCAGCCTGAGAGATCGACTGGGTTTCCTTTTTCAGGGTGGCGCTTTGTTTGATTCTATGACCGTTTTTGAGAATGTGGCTTTTCCCTTGAAGGAAAAGACCAAATTGAATGATGATCTTATCAGGGAAAGGGTGTTTAATGAACTGGAACATGTGGGACTATCAGGCTCAGAGTATAAATATCCTTCTCAAATCAGCGGAGGAATGGTTAAACGGGCCGCACTTGCCAGGGCCCTGGTCACGGATCCCGAAATCATGCTTTTTGATGAGCCTACAACCGGCCTGGATCCTGTAATTGGAGCTGCCATTCTCAATCTTATTGATTCCTGTCATAAGCGGCTTTCGTTTACCGGAATCATTGTGACTCATGAGATCCCAAAGGTATTCGATATTGTGGATAGGGTTGCAATGCTGCATGAGGGCATTATCTGGGCTGATGATACGCCAGAAAAGTTAATGTCCTCGAGTGAACCCATCGTCCATGCATTTGTTGGCGAATCCGCCAATAGTTCAATAAGACATCAATCCTGGAATACTGTGGTCAAGCCCTCAAAGAAGTCAGGGAGAAATAAATGAGAAAATTTGATCTTGAGTTAGCGGTGGGTATATTTATGATTGCCGGGATGGTTTGCCTTGCCTATCTGACCATAAAACTTGGACAGTTGGAAGTCCTTGGCGATAAAGGTTATGAAATTCAGGCTGTATTTTCCAGCAGCGGCGGATTGAAAACAGGCTCATCTGTTGTCATAGCAGGTGTAGAAGTAGGGCGGGTGAAAAAGGTCATTCTGGATGATTATCAGGCACGGGTGACTATGTCTCTCCCTCTTGAGGTGAAAATCCAGGAAGACGCAATTGCCTCTATAAAGACAAAAGGGCTAATTGGAGAAAAATATGTTGAAATTTCACCCGGAGGGCTGGACGAAAACCTTGAGCCGGGCGGAGTTATTCGTGATACCCAACCCCCTATTGACATAGAGCAACTGATCTCTAAATATGTATTTGGGACTGTCTCCAACAAGTAAAGATGGGTTGTCAAAAAGCCACGTCCTGTGGGCCTACCCGATAAGGTTTGGAGAGCGTGGACAGAGATAAATGGATATGCCTGAATGAAAATCTCTTGGCATTGGAGTGTTGGAAGTGACTAAAGTGCGAAGTGAACTGAATCCGGGAGATATGTATGAATAGATCATGTTTGTGGATACGGGTGTTTTTTTTCACATGTGCAATTTGTGTCTCAGTACCTGCCATGGCGGGGGAGCCGACCGCAATGATAAGGAAAGCAACGGATAAAATCATCGGGATAGTGATTGATCCGGCACTGAAAGGCCCTGAAAAAGCGGCGGAAAGAAAGCGGCTGGTTCGTGAGGCTGTGAGCGAGCAATTTAATCGAGAGGAGATGTCGCTGAGGACCCTTGCACAGCACTGGAGTAAGAGGACAGGGGGTGAAAAAAAGGAGTTTGTCGATCTTTACGCAAAGCTGCTGGAAGGAACATATTTGGATAA